>DATGEF010000436.1:0-6295 GCA_035310405.1 Chloroflexia bacterium
CAGCAGGCGGCCGTCGGGCGCCCCCACCAGGCCGCGCAGGCGCAACCCGCCGGCGTCAAGGGTCGCGTAGCCGGCGGCGGGCAGCTTACACCCGCCGCCCAGCCGGGCCAGAAAGGCCCGTTCGGCTTCCACGGCGCGCCGGGTGGACAGATCGTCGAGCGCGGCCAGGTAGGCGGCGGTCGCTTCGTCGCCCGTCGCGATCTCGACGGCCAGGGCGCCCTGCCCGACCGCCGGGAGCAGCCGGTCCGGCTCCAGGTACTCGGCGATTGCACCCGCCAGCTGGAGCCGGTCTAAGCCGGCCGCGGCCAGCACGATCGCGTCGTACTGCCCGGCGTGGAGCTTGCGCAGCCGCGTGTCGACATTGCCGCGGATATCGAGCAGGTGCAGGTCGGGCCGCAGGGCGCGCAGCTGGCAGGCGCGCCGCAGGCTGCTGGTGCCCACGCGAGCGCCGGCGGGCAATGTGGCCAGCCGGGCCCCGGCGGGGGCGACGAGCACGTCGCGCACATCGGCGCGCGGCAGATAGGCGGCGATCGTCAGATCGGGGGCCAGCGCCGCGGGCAGGTCTTTCGCGCTATGGACCGCCAGCTGGATGCGGCCCTGGCGGAGCGCCGCCTCGATCTCGTCGACGAACAGCCCCTTATCGCTGAACGCCGCCAGGGGCCGATCCTGGATCACATCCCCCCGGGTCGTGATGATCGCCAACTCTACCGCCAGGTCCGGATGGCGGGTCTGGAGCCGATCGCGGACCTGCGCGGCCTGCACCCGGGCCAGCTTACTGCCCCGGGTGCCGATCGTGAGCTGCCTCATGGCGCGGCAGCCACCCGACTATACTGCGCGACCAGGTCGGCCAGCACGGCGATAAACTCGGGGGTCGCGTTGGGCAGATTAGTGCGCACGAGGGTGAGCCCATGCGCGGCGGCCGTCTCCTGGCACTCGACGTCGATGTCGTACAAGATCTCCAGGTGGTCACAGACGAAGCCGATCGGGGCGACGAGGACGCGGCGCTTGCCCTCCTGCGGCAGCCCGGCGAGCACGTCCAGGATGTCGGGGCCCAGCCAGGGCTCGCCCGTCATCCCGGCGCTCTGGAAGGCAAAGCGCCAGGCGTCCGTCCCCAGCAGCTCGGCGATCCCGGCGGCGCTGGCCTGTAATTCGTCCGGGTAGGGATCGTGCCACTCCCGAATCCGCTCCGGCAGGCTATGCGCGCTGAAGATCAGCGCCAGGTCGGCGTCGGGGCCAGCCGGCAGCCGGGTGCGTGCTTCCCGCACCCGATCCGCGATCAGCGCGCGCCAGAGCGCATTGTCGTGCCAGCGCTCGACAAACGTCACGGCGATGGGGGGCACCAGGGGCGCCAGGGCCGCGTCGACCGCCTGGCGATAGCCGCCGATACTCAGGCGCGAGTAGTGCGGCGCCAGCGGGATCGCCAGGATCTGGCGCACGCCGTCGGCCACCATGCCGGCGACCACCGGCCCGATATAGGGGTGCCAGTGTTTCATGCCGATATAGACCCGGTAGCGGCCGGGAGCCACGCCGTCCAGTTGCGCCTGGAGGCCGGCGGCCGTGGCCTGTGTGATCGCCAGGAGGGGAGTCTGGCCGCCGACCCGCCGGTAGCGCGCGCGCAGGTCCTCCAGCTTGTCGTCAGGCGGGCGCTTCCCGCCGCGGATGTGGGTATAGTAGGGCTCGACATCGTCCAGGGAATCGGGCGTGCCATAGGCCATCAGCAGCACGCCGATCGGCGCCGCAGTCTCCATGCTTCACCTCACTCCGGCCCCGGGCGCCAGCTCGGCGGCGCGCCCGGCGGCCTGATACTCATGCACTAACGCGACCAGGCGGGCCAACTGGTCGACCGTCGTCTCCGGATGCACCCCGTGGCCAAGATTGAAGATATGGCCCGGCCGCCCGGCCGCCCGATCGAGCACATCCTGCGCCCCCGCCTCCAGCACGGCCGGGGGCGCGAGCAGCAAACAGGGGTCCAGGTTGCCCTGGACCGCGCGCCCCGGCCCGACGAGGGCCCAGGCGCGGTCCAGCGGCAGGCGCCAATCGACGCCGATCACGTCGCCACCGGCGGCCGCCATCTGGTCCAACAGGGTTGCGCTGTTGGTCCCAAAATGGATCACCGGCACGTGGCCGCCCACCGCCGCCAGGATACGTTGCGCGTGCGGGAACACATAGGTTGCGTAATCGCGGGGGCTCAGCGCCCCCACCCAGCTGTCGAACAGCTGCACCGCGTCCACCCCGGCGGCGATCTGGGCCTGGAGATAGGCGATCACCAGGTCGCTCAGCTTGCCCATCAGCGCGTGCCAGAGGGCCGGCTCCCGATACATCAAGCCCTTGACGCGGATGAAATCGCGGGAGGGCTTACCTTCCACCAGGTACGCCGCCAAGGTAAAGGGCGCCCCGGCGAAGCCGATCAGCGGCAGCGCGCCCAGTTCCCGGCGCAAGAGCCCGATCGTCGTCAGCACAAAGGGCAGCGTTTCGCGGGGATCGATCGCCCGCAGCGCGGCCACATCGGCCGCCGTGCGCACCGGGTTGTGGATCACCGGGCCGACCCCTTCGACGATATCCAGATCTACACCGGTGCCAATCAGGGGCAACATGATGTCGGCGAAGAGGATCGCCGCGTCGACGCCGAGCCGGCGCACCGGCTGCAAAGTAACTTCCGTGCAGACCTCCGGCAGGCGGCAGATCTCCAGCAACGAATAGCGCTCGCGGATGGCGCGGTACTCGGGCAGGCTGCGCCCGGCCTGGCGCATAAACCAGACCGGGGTCGTGTCGACAGCTTCCCGCCGGCAGGCCCGCAAAAACCGGCTCTCCTGCACATCCACCAGCATAATCCCTTGCTACTATACCCGCCGTTACCCGCCGCTACCCGAGCAAGGCCAGGGCGTCGGCCAGGGACCGATGGATCGCGGTATAGATCGGCGTATCCCGCTCGGTGTAGCGCCGGGCTTCCGTGTTACGCAGGGCGATCACGAGCGCCTGGAACTCGGCGAGATCGGCCATCTCGTAGACCACGATAAATTCCTGGTCGTCGAGGCCCGTGGAGTAGAGCAAGACCTGGCGCACGCCGGGGAATTCGTGGCCGACGCGGATATGCTCGTTCATCATGCCCTGGCGGGCTTCCTGGCTCATCAGATACCAGGGGATCGTCTTCACGAACGGGTAGATGACCAGGTAACGCTCGCGCTCTTTCAAGTCGACCGCCTGTTCCTGCACTGTGCGGCGTTTGGTGTAGTGCGAGGGCCGCGTCATGCCGAACATCGTGTGGCTGAGCGTCGTGTAGGTTCCCAGGCCACTCTGCAGCAGGGCCGCCATATGCTCCTGTAAGGCGTCGAGCGACGGGCTGCTCCGCCAGAGCAACAGGTCCGCCGACGCTTTCAGGCCGACCGTGCTGTAGGCGTAGGTCGTCACCAGGTCGGCCCCTTGCTGGGCGGCCGCCGCAAACTCGGCCCGCCCCGCCTGCCGGGCCGCGGCGGGCAACCGGCGCCAGGCCGGGTCGAGCTTGAAAAAGGAATAGCTCACAAAGAGCGGGCGCGTCTCGGGCCGTGTCTCGGGCGTAGATTCAGCGGGCGACTGCATACGGAATCTCCTGACTAAAGGTGTAGCGCGTCACGGGTGTCGATCAAATATGGTCGGGCGCATTGCGGTGTAGATCGAAGACGGTATCGATCGCGGCCGCATAGTGGGCGCCGTCGTCGGCCGCAGCTAGCTGGCGCAGGCGTACGGTGGGCCCGTGGAGCAGCTTGCCGACCAGGCGGGACGCGAGGGCCTCGACAATCTGGCGGTCGTGTGCGGAGAGGGTGCTGAGCCGGGCCAGGGCCCAATCCGTTTCCTGCCGGCGGATCGTCTCCGCCTGCTGGTGCAAGGCGGCAATGGTCGGCGCGGCGCGGCGCTCATCCAGCCAGGCCAGGAAAGCCTGGGCTTCGTCCGCGACGATCGCTGTGGCCTGGGGCAGCACCTGGCGCCGCGCGGTCAGGGCGGAGTCGATGACGGCCCGCAGATGGTCGATATTGTGCAAGAACACCCCCGGCAGATCGGCACAGGCCGGGTCGATATCCCGCGGCACGGCCAGATCGATCAGATGCAGCGGCGCAGCGGTCCCGGACGGCCGGGCGGCGTGGACGGTGGCCGCGTCGAGCACAAAGCCGGGCGCGTCCGTGGCGCTGATCACGATATCCACCTGACGGAGCGCCGCCGGGATGGCCGCCCAGGCGACGGGCCGGCCGCCCTGGGCGGCGGCCAGGGCGGCGGCGCGCTCCGGGTGGCGGTTCGCCACCAGCAGAGTGCCGGCGCCGTTCGCCATCAGGCAGCGGGCGACGCCTTCGCCCATCGCCCCGGCGCCGATCACCAGCACCTGCCGGCCGGACAGGCTGCCCAGGATGCGGCGGACCAGGGCGACCGCCGCATAGCTGACCGAGGCCGGCAGTGTGCTGATCGGCGTCTCGTTGCGGACCCGCTTGCCGGCCGCCAGGGCGCGCTGAAATAGTGCGGAGCAGACCGGCCCGGCCACGCCGGCCGCGTGGGCCGCCGCCCACGCCTGCTTGATCTGGCCCAGGATCTGCACTTCGCCCGGGATCAGCGAATCGAGCCCGGCCGCCACCGCAAACAGGTGGGCCACAGCCGCTGCGCCCTGCAGGGTGTACCAAGCGGGGCGCACCGTGTCCGGCCCGACGACCTGGGCACGCAGGGTCGCGGCCAGCGCCACGGCATCCGGCCCGCCATAGGCATAGATCTCCGTCCGGTTGCAGGTCGAGATAATCGCCCCGTCCGCGGCCACCGCCGCCAGGCGGGCCAGCGCCGCGGGCAGCTGGTCGCCACGCAACGCGGCCGCCTCGCGCGCCTCGATCGGGGCCGTGTGGTGGCTCAAGCCGGTGAGCACTATTTCCATGGGGCCGGCAACTCCTGGGCGCGGTGCGCCCGCGCCGCGGCCTCATAGCCACGGATGGTGCCCAACAACACTTCATTCATAAAGCGATCGGCCCGTTGCCAGAGGCGCGCAAACTCGCCGGCATCTTTGGCCTGCACCGCCGCCGGGACCTGCAGCGCGAGGGCCATGAAGCTGCTGCGGAAGAAGAGGAAGGCCTCCACCATCTCCGGCAGGCTCGCCGCCGACTGCCCCGCGGCCGTGCCGTAGGCCGTGCCGATCTCCCGCCCCTCGGCCAGGAAGCGGGCGTCTTCTTCGCGGCGAATGAGGTACTGGATCAAGAGGCCAAGCAGCCGCTGGCCCAACTCACGCATGCGCCCGGCCTCGGTCGGCGACGCGAAATGGACATGCCATTCCTGCCGGGCCAGGGTGGCGGGATCGAGGGGCCAGGGCAGGGGATCGGCCGGCAGGGGCGGGGCGGCCGGCGGGCCGGCGGCGGGGCCCAGGGCCAGCACCGAGGCGCGGCTGAACCGCCGGTGCCCCCCAGGCGTGCGGCGCACGGCGAGACGGCCCTGGTCGGCCCAGCGGCGCACGGTCGAGGGCGGGCTGCCCAGCAGCCGCGCGGCGGCCGCCAACGAGAGCCACAGCTCGCCACTGGCTCCGGTATCAGGACCGGCCGGCGGGGCCGGGGTGGTTAATCGCAAGTCTATCATAGCTACCAAAACTACCACAATGTGAGATTCGGTGTAGTGTAGTATATTTGGTAGCTCTGGGTGCTGTCAAGGTCGATCGGGCGGTTGGCAGGAGCTTTAACAATTTCCAGAGTCGCTAATTCCCCTGCCTTTGGGTAGGAGGATACAGCGGCCCTCGTCAATAGCTTGTTGGAAGCTCCTCGTTTCCGCCTGAATCAAGACCTATCCCCGTATCTATTGTAATAGATTGCATCTTGTGATATAATGTTGGCATAAGGAGTGTCAGCAGCGATGGGTGCAATCCGCAAAGCTTTCCAATTCCGCCTGTATCCCGACAAGGAGCAGGAGCAGCAGTTAGATGGGGTGCTCCATCGCTGCCGGGAGTTGTACAACGGGGCGCTTCAGGAACGGCGTGAAGCGTATCGGCTCGGCCACAAGTCGCTCTCCTATCGGGAGCAACAGAACGAATTGCCCGCCGTCAAAGAAGCCTGCCCGGAATATCGGCAGATCCATAGCCAGGTCCTCCAAGATGTGCTCCATCGGCTGGATAAAGCCTTCCAGGCGTTCTTCCGCCGGGTGGCGGCGGGCGAGGTGCCCGGCTACCCGCGCTTCCAGGGGCGCGGGCGGTTCAACTCGCTAACCTACCCGCAGTACGGTAACGGGGCCGAGCTTTCCTACACGGGGGGTAAGTGGGGCGCGCTCCGGCTCTCCAAGCTGGGCACGTTCAAGGTCCGCATGCATC
>DATGEF010000437.1:0-18361 GCA_035310405.1 Chloroflexia bacterium
CAGGCGGGGAAGGTCCGGCCGCCGAGCGATCCCGCCTGCCTTTGGCTGATGACCCACCTCTAGCGAGGTTTACAAAGGAGCTTTTGCAGTGGTCGCCTCGTCGAATTCGGGCTCGGCATTCCCGACCACGGCCGCCTGGCCACCGGCGCCCAAAGACCTCCTGCCGCAGCTGTTGGACGCTACATTTCGGAATTACTTCGTGCGCGCTATCGAGGAGGCCGTAAAAGATCCCTTCGATCAAGCGGCTATGTTCTCGCGCTACGCGCTGTACGGGCCGGCCCTAGGCGAGCCGGAGACGCTAGAGCGCGTCGCCGATCGCTATGGAACGAGCCGCGACCGGATCATGCAGCGCCTGGCGCGGTCATGGAACCGCATTCGGGCCAAGGCGACGTACCAGGCGGGGAAGGCCCAGCCGCCGCGCGATCCGGCTTGCCTTTGGCTAATGATCCACCTCTAGCGAGGTTTGCAAAGGAGCTTTTGCAGTGGTCACTTCATCGAACTCGAGCCCGGCCCTCCCAACCCCGGCCGCCTGGGCGCCCGCGCCGGAGGACCTCATGCCCCGGCTGCAGGACGATACGTTTCGTGGGCACTTCGAGCGCGCGCTCGAAGAAGCCGTCAAAGATCCCATCGACCGCGACGCGATGCGGCGGCGGTATGGGCTGGTCACCGGCCAGAGCGCAACGCTGCAGCAGCTCGGCGCGCACTTCGGGGTGAGCGGGGCGCGCATTGGCCAACGGCTATACCGCTCGTGGGGGCGGATTCGGGGCCGGGCCCAATATCAGGAGCGCAAAGGCATCCCAGGGAACTGCTATTGGTTGATGACTCAGCTCGTCTAGATTCCCCCTCGAAGACTAGTATTACAGTGACACTTAGGCCGCGGCCCTCATTGGTCCGGTTGCGGAGCCGAGAAGGGATACCACTTGCGGCCACACGCCAACTTTGCGCCATTGCGGAGGAACGATGACCCGGCACATGGTCTTTACGCGCCTGGGCGAGATACAGTTCGGCGTGCGCGTGGCGGGGCTGCTGCTTGACGGCGAGCGGGTGTTGCTGCAAGGTACTACCCACGACGACACGTGGGTTCTACCCGGTGGCCGCCTGGAGGCGCTGGAGCCTACCGACCTGGCCCTGAAACGCGCGCCGAAAGCAGTGACAATCTGAATGTGCGGGCGGCCATGCTGCATGTGTTCGGGGATGTGGGGGCCTCGGTCGGGGTGATTATCGGCGGGCTGCTGATTGTCTTCACCGGCTGGCAACTCGCCGATCCTCTGATTTCCATCGGGATTGCCGGCCTGATCGCCAAAGGAGCCTGGGACATTCTGCGCGAGACAGTGGATGTGCTGATGGAAGCCACGCCGCGTGGGGTGCAGATCGAGGCGCTGGTGCGCGACCTGTTGCGGGTGCCGGGGGTGGACGATGTCCATGATTTGCACGTCTGGTCGTTGGCGGGGGGCATGCCGATCCTCTCGGCCCACATCCAGGTGGCGGATGATCGGCCGTTGGATGCCTGCGATCTCCTACGCGGGGAGTTGAACGAGGTGCTGGCGCATCGCTACGCGATCAGCCATAGCACGCTCCAGGTTGAACGGACCTGCGAGGTCCGGGATCTCTACTGTCGCCTGGATGGGACGGCGGATCATGCCCATAGCCCGCACGAGGCCGCGGCCTCGTCTCCGTAGACAGCGCCGCGCATTGCTGCGCGGCGCCGGCTAGTAGGGCGGTGAGGAAATCAATGACGACTTTACAGACCATGGAAGTGCCGATCGCGGGGATGGACTGTGCCGATTGTACGCGCCATGTACAGGAGGCTGTGCAGGCCCTGCCCGGCGTGACGGCTGTCCAGGTCTTGCTTTCCGCAGAGAAAGCCATTATCCAGCTCGATCCCCGGCGGGTCGATCTGCCGGCCATCCGCCGGGCCGTGGAACAGGCGGGCTACCAGGTGCCCACTACGGAACCCCCGGCCCCCCCGCCAGCGGCAGGCCGCTCCTTCGCCCGGCAAATCCTGGGCTTGCTCGGGGTCGTGTTCGGGGTGATTTTCCTCGTCGTGGTGGGCGGGGAATGGCTCGGCGGCTTCGCGTGGCTCACCACGACGGTGCCCTGGCCGCTCGGCTGGCTGGTGGTCGGCGTAGCTGGTTATCCGATTTTCCGCCATGTGATCCGGGCGGCCTTGCGGCGACAGGTCCTGTCGCACACCTTGATGAGTGTCGGGGTGGGGGCGGCCCTGGCGGTGGGGCAATGGCCGACCGCCCTGGTGGTGGTCTTTTTCATGCGCGTCGGCGACTACACCGAGAATCTAACCACGGAGCGGGCGCGCCGGGCGGTCAAGGACCTGGCGGCGCTGGCCCCGCAGATCGCGCGGGTAGAACGCGAGAGCACCGAGGTGCTGGTGCCGGTGGGCGAAGTGCAGGTCGGGGAGATCGTGGTCGTGCGGCCCGGCGATCAGATCCCGGTGGACGGCGCGGTGCTCACCGGCCAGGCGACGATCAACCAGGCCGCGATTACCGGCGAAGCGATGCCGGTGGAAGCCGGCCCTGGGGCCCAGGTCTTCGCCGCGACGCTGGCGCAAGGCGGGAGTCTGCGCGTCCAGGCCGCGCGGGTGGGCCGCGACACGACCTTTGGGCGCGTGATCGCGCTGGTGGAAGAAGCCGAAGCGCACCGTGCCACCGTGCAACGGTTGGCGGATCGCGTCTCCGCCGGCTACTTGCCGGTGGTGGCCGGCATTGCCACGCTGACCTTCCTGCTGCGCCACGATCCGCTGGCGACGGCGGCGGTGCTGGTCGTGGCCTGCTCGTGTTCGTTTGCCCTGGCGACCCCGATTGCCATGCTGGCCTCCATCGGGGCCGCCGCCCGGCGGGGCTTGCTGATCAAGGGGAGCAAATACCTGGAGGCCCTCGCCCGCGCCGACGTGCTCTTGGTGGATAAAACCGGCACGCTGACGCTCGGCCAGCCCCAGATCACCGATGTGCTCCCCTGCGCCGGGGCGAGTGTGGAAGAAGTCTTAGCCCTGGCCGGCGCCGCGGAACGCTACTCGGAACACCCGCTGGCCGAGGCGGTGCGCCAGGCGGCCGCGGCCCGGCAGATGCCCCTCGACGTGCCGACCGCCTTCACCGCACTCCCTGGCGCGGGCGTGCGCGCCGAAATCGACGGGCAGCAGATTACGGTCGGCAACCGGCGGCTCCTGCCGGTGGACGCGGATACCTCGCAGATAAGCGCGCTGGAAGCGGCAGGCAAAGCGGTGCTGTGTGTCGTCCGGGATGGGCAACTGCTGGGGATTTTAGCGGCAGCCGACACACTGCGCCCCGAGGTAGCGACGGCGCTGGCACAGGTGCGGGCGCTCGGCATCCGGCACATCGAACTGCTGACGGGCGACCATGAACAGGCCGCCGCCGCCCTCGCCGGGCCGTTGGGCATCGCCTACCGCGCGAACCTCCTGCCGGAGGACAAAATCGCGGCGGTGCGCGCGTACCAGGCGCAGGGCCGGGTGGTCGTGATGATCGGCGACGGAGTGAACGATGCGCCGGCGTTGGCGCAGGCCGATGTGGGGGTGGCGATGGGCACGACGGGCACGGCGATCGCCGTCGAAGCCGGCCATGTCGTGCTGCTGCGCGATGACTGGACGCTGGTGCCCGATCTGCTGCGGATCGCCCAGCGCACCATGCGCGTGGTCAAGGGCAACCTCGGCTTCACGGTCGCCTATAATGTCATCGGCCTGAGCCTGGCCGCCCTCGGCTGGCTGCCGCCGGTCATTGCCGCCGCCGCGCAGTCGTTGCCCGATGTGGGCATTCTCGCCAATTCGGCGCGGCTCCTGCGGCAGAAATAGGCCGCAAGCGCGGGGACGCGGCCGGGCGCGCCCGCACCCAAATAGGTAGCGCGGACCTGGTGCTGGTCAACGCCACCGCACGGCTAATCAGGGGGGCAGAATCCCCGCCAAATTGGTTGCCATATCGGCAGCGGCGAGATCCCCGACATGGATGCTCTTTATCACGCCGGCGCGATCAATAAACACATGGCTGGGCACGCCTTCAAGGTTGTATAGATCGGCCAGGTGGCCTCCGGTGTCGATCACAAAGGACCAATGGAACGTGTCCTGCGTCCAGGCCCGGACGGTGGCGGGACTTTCCTGGAGGTTCACCCCCAGGATCACCAGCCCCTCCGCCTGGTGCTGTTGGTACTGTTGCTCCATGAGGGGCATTTCCGCTTTGCAGGGGGGGCACCAGGTCGCCCAGAAGTTGATCCAGACTGGCCGGCCGCGCAAGGCGCGCAGATCGACCGCCGCCCCGTCCAGGGTGGTGGCAGTGAATTCCGGCGCGGGGCGATTCAGCGCAGGGTGGGTACTACCGCCGGCCTGCTGGTCCAGCGCACGACTGGGCTGCAAGAGCGCATACCCCCCGCCGGCCAGGATCGCCAGGAGCAGGCCGGCAAGCGCCCCACGAATTAGAGGTTTGCTGGGCATTCCGCACTTACTCACTTGCGTTTGCGACCGGCGGCCCTGCGGCCGCCGGTCACGAGGGGAGCCGTGTTTTACTCCGTGACGATCAGCGTCCCCGGCCCGAACATATTCATCCCACAGGTCATCTGGAAGGTGCCCGCCTGAGTCGGGGTAAAATCCAGCGGCGTGATCTGCCCAGGGGTGGTCACGACACGAGCTCCAAGACCTTGGAGCACCACGAGCCGCCCTCAGCCAGGGTCGCCTTTAATGCTCAGGTTAAAATGCACCGGGAGGCCCTTCTTCACCTTGATCGTCTTGGGTTCATATTGGAAGGTGTTCCCGTTCAACAGAACATCTAACGTTTGTACCCCGTTCACGACTGGTGCCGTCACGGCTCCGGCCAGCGTGCTGGCGTTCCCGGCGGCGTTATTCCCGCCGGAGCGGGGGCCGGAACCCAGCAGCAGCGCCCCGATAATTAGCAGCACCGGGATCGCGGCCAGCGCCCAGCGCCAGTTCAGGTCGATCACGGTTGGCGGTGGGCTGGTTTGCGGGCGCGTTCGCCGGGCCGACTGCGCGGTGACGGAGCTGCGCCGGGCGGGTGCTCCCGCCGGCCGGACCTTCACGCCGGTTTGTGCATCTGTACCCGGTTGCCGGCGGCCGGGAGATCGGGCTGGAAGATCCTGTGGCTGTAGCGACCCGGCATTCGCGGCCCGGCTCGCCGCGAGATCCTGATCATAGCTGGCGCGGGTGGCGGGATCGCTAAGGACCGCGATCGCCCGTTCCGCGCGTTCTTGTACTCGCGGGTCGGGATCCTCGGCTTTGCGCAGGTACGCCTCCACGATCTGATCGGTGGTGGCATCCCGTGCGACCCCCAAGAAGCGGTAATAATCCACCAGCCGCCGGGGCGGGGTGCCTGGTGCGCGTTTATCGTCCACGAGCGGTCGTCTCCTGACTACGCCGGCTCCCCGGCGCGGGTTGTGTGGTGGTAGGGCGGCCAGCGGGAACCGGCGTGCGGCGCGGGGGTGGGCAGCACTCGCCGCGCCCGGCGGCGACCGCCAGTTCCCGGTCATAGCGGGCGCGGGTGCCGGAGTCGCAGAGGGTGGCCAGGGCTACATCGGCGAGGGCCCGCGCCGGCTCATCGGCATCCACGATATAGGTCCGGTAGGCCAACGCGATCTCCCGCGTCGTCGCCTGCACGGGCAGGTCCAGCATCTCATAGTAGTTCACCAGGCCCGGCGCGTCCGGTTCCCGCTGGAGCAGCGGGTCGCCCGGCGCTGTAGGGGCAACGCGGGCAAACAACGGGGCCAGGCGATGCAGGTGCGCGTGGGCCGGGGCCTGCTGCTCGATGAGGACCACCAGGCCGATCATGCCGGCTACGTAGATCGCGCCCAGCAGCACCCCGGTCGCCAGGAACGCTTCGTCGGGAAAGCGGACCATCACGGCCAGCATTGCGCCCATCGAGCCGCCCATCACCCCGCCCATGGCCCCGTCCATGATGCCCATCAGGCCGCCGCCCCGGCCAAAATAGAGGCCGAGGGTGAGACCCAGCAGGATACCGAAGAGGTTGCCCCAGAACATACTGTTGGTAGCCGCCGCCGCACAATAGCCGAGCACGAAGCCATTGAGCATACCCATCGTCATGCCAGCCATCATGCCGGTCATTTCCGTATATGCCTCGTGGAAGCGCCCCAGGTGGCGGCCGATGATACCGCTGAGGATCAGCACGACCACGGCATACCCAATCCAGCCCATAGTGCTCCTTTCGCCCTTACGGCATCCCGGTCGCCCACATGCCGAATTGGTGCAGATCACATTGGAGTTGGCCCATCGTCCAGAGGGTCGCCGCGATCTGCACGGCTAAAATCAGGCCGAGGACAGCGCCGCCGGCTCCGAGCGCACGGTATATGGGCGATGCGGCCACGCTGCCGGAGCGATCCAGTAAGCGGCGGATGCGGGCTTCGACCGTCCGCCCCGGCGCGGGCGGCACCAGGGTCAGGGTGCCGCGCCAGGCTGGCCCTGGTCCCAGGCCGGCCTGCCACACCCGCGCGAGGGCGCTCGCCAGGGCCAGGCGGCGGGATGCCCCGATCACCCCATCGTCGCAGGCCAGCTCCTGCTCCAGCCGCAACAGCCGGTAGAGTCGGCGGGTCGGTCCCCAGAAGGGCAGCAGGTCATGCAGGATCCCGGCGAGGACGGTCCACCAGAGATCGCCCCGCCGCAGGTGGAGCAACTCATGGCCGAGGACGGCATCGAGTTCTTCGACATCCAGCAAGGCCAGGAGGCCCGTCGAGAGCACCAGGGTCGGGCGGAGCGGGTGGGCGACCAGCGCCCAGGGGCGGCCATCGGGCGCGATGCGGACCTGGGGCACCCGCTGGAGGCCCAACGTCCGCGCCTGCACTTGCACCCGTGCGGCCAGGGCGGGCGATCCAGCCCACGTCCGGTGCCGCACCTGCCAGGGTAGGAGCAGAGTCCGCAAGAGATTGAGGAACAGCCCGCCGGCCAGGCCCAGCGCGCCCACGGCGATAAGCAACTGCGTGAGGGCGACATCCAGGGGCGGCGCGGTGAGAAAGCAGACCTGGGCGAGGAAATGGATCAGGATGGCGGCCAGGACGCTGAGGACGCACGCCGGCAGCAGCAAGCCGAGCAACTGGAGCGTGCGCCGGCTGTTCCACGCTGTGGCCTGCGCCAGTAAGCGGGCACAGAGCCAACTCCCGACCCCGGCCAGCAGGACCGACACCCCGATCAGGGCGGTATGCATCAGCCGCCGTCCTCAGCCGGAACCGCCAGCCCGGCGCGGCGGGCTTGAATGTCGGCCAGCAGCCCGGCGACTTTGTCTTCCTCGCCGGGGTGCTGCTCGGTATAGGACTGGAGGGCCGCCTCCGTGGGGCCGGTGAACTGCACCAGCAGCCGTTCGAGGACATGCCCCACGACCTCTTCGATAAAGGATGCGCGGCTCTGGCGGGGTCGGTAGAGGTACGCCTGCCCGCGCGCGTCGCTCTCCAGCACCCCCTTCTTGGCGAGGCGGGTCATCGTGTTCATGACCGTGGTATAGGCCAGGTAGCGATCCTGGCGCAGGGTTTCATACACCTCGCGGGCCGTCGTCCAGGTCTCTGGGGGCTGCCGCCAGATGACCTCCATGATCACGGCTTCCAATTCGCCGAGGACCATGTTCAAGCCGGGCCGATCCGGGTGGAGGATCAGTTCTTTTTCTTCGTTGGGCACGCGCGTTCCTTGCTGTTACCGCCCTGACGGCTCTTACATTCCGCTCCGGCAATCCCGGCGGGGCCGAGAACAGCGGCTTCGATTGCATAAGTATACACGCTCATGGTATACGAGTCAAGGTACTATCGGTATAGGGAGGTAGGCACCAAAAGTCGGATTAAGCAAGCTGGGCCGCAGGAAGGGTGTGAATGATAGGTGAAAAGTGGCGGTGAATCGGCACTACTACTTGTCATAGTATATGGCGGCCGCGCCGGATCGATT
The DNA here is from genome assembly GCA_035310405.1 of Chloroflexia bacterium. Taxonomy (GTDB): domain Bacteria; phylum Chloroflexota; class Chloroflexia; order QHBQ01; family JAICKM01; genus JAICKM01. Next base: position 7,910 of record DATGEF010000437.1, read on the forward strand.
CTTTCGTATGGTGTTTCTAACGCAATCCGGCTGGAACGTGAACCTTTGTCAAACCCAGGAAGAGTGGGCGTTTGTGCGCGATCCGCTTCACACGGCAGCACCGTAGCAAGCAGGACTCACCAAAACACCCGAGGGAAGGGGCCTTCTGTGGGGTGTTTTGCCTTGACTATGCCCTTACGCGGCGCGTGATCATGGGCGGGCCTCGATGGCCGCCAGGCCGTCCCGTAACTTGCGGATATATTCCGCTTGCTGCGCCGGGGTGGTATGCTTGAGTGGCTTTTCGTACCGCAGCAAGACGCGCCGCGTGGCCGCGCTGATCGCATCGCGCCAATCGTCGGGCGCGCTTCCGGTGGCCGGCGCGGCGGTGCTACCGTTGCCCAAACTACTGACTGCCTCGCGGGTGACTTGAAGTGCGTCTAACACGGCATCAAGGAGTTCGAACCGTTCCTCCATCACCGTGGGCAACAAGGCGACTAACAGATTCTGATGGGTGGTTAGGGTGGTGTGTAATGCGCGGAATGATTCCCTTGGCCCCGGTGCCGCTGGCATCCCGTACCTCCTATCGACAACGCGCCGCCCCTGGGCGGCGGTTCAGACTATTTCCGTCCTCTGCAAACCTGCACCTCCATCAGCGGGCCGCCTTTGCCGACCGCTAAAGGCGCACTCGCCGACCTGTACCGTCCGCCCGCGCCCGTTGAGCACATCATGGCGCGTAGGTTTGCCCGCTTTATAAGCCGCGACATCCCCCGGACTCGCCGCCCACGCCGTGCCGCGATCCGCGCGCCATTGCTCCAGCGCCTGGCCGCACCCGCACCGATGCTGTTCCATGGTCGATCTCCTCTAGCCGATGCCTGATCGTTGGAAAGGACGAGGGAATACAGGTATCTTAGCATATCCCCCGCCGTTTGCTCAATAGCAAGAGGGCCGGGCGCGTAAGGGTCCTACTAAAGATGGGACTAATAGGCTATGCCGGGACTCCAATCAAACCTGATAAGATGAGTACAGATCCTCCATACACTGGACCCCGCCAACCAGCGGCGATGTGCGCCGCCCTATCTTGTCCAGATGCTTCCACAGATCACGGGGCGTACCGCATGACTATGGCCGCACACGACAGCCTGTATACCTGGCTGGTGGATGCTAATCAGGTCGCGTTTGCACAACGCGATTATCCCGCTGCCCGCCAGGCGCTGGAAAGTGCCTTAGCGGTAGCAGTCGCTGGGCGCGATGGGGAAGCGGTTGCCGAAGTGACTCGGCTGGGCCAGGCGCAACAAGCCTGGATGCGGCAACATGAGCCGAGTGGGCAGGACGTGAGCTATACCGATCTCCTACAGCGGGCGCAACAAGCCTACCGGGATTTAACGTCCCCCTATCCAGCAAAGCTATAAGATAGGTAATCCAATCAAACTGTTTCGTATCTGCGCCTTCTATACAGTTGCACTATGCAAAGTAGTAGTGCCGTTTTTACGCTAAATCCCGCTGCCATTTACACGTTAATTCCCGATAAAACGAAAGGAGCTTGCACCCATGAGTTCGCTGTACGACACCCTGGTGATCGGGGCCGGGCAGGCCGGGTTGGCCGCCGGCTACCACTTGCAACGCGCTGGTCTGCGCTTCGCCATCCTGGAAGCCGGCGCTGGCCCGCACGGCTCCTGGCCGCATTACTATCAGAGCCTGACGCTGTTCTCCCCGGCCCGCTACTCCAGCCTGCCGGGGCGGCCCTTCCCCGGCGACCCGGCCCACTCTCCCACTCGCGCCGAGGTGGTGGCCTACCTGGCGGGCTACGCGGCGCACTTCGGGCTGCCCATCGTCCCGCAGACCCCCATCACCCAGGTAGCCCGCCAGGACGGCGGGTTCGTGGTGACCGCCGCCGACGGCCGCACTTACCAGGCGCGCACGGTAGTGGCCGTGAGCGGGGCGTTCAGCCGGCCTTACCTGCCGGCCTTCCCTGGCCAGGCGCAGTTCCGTGGACAACTGCTCCACGCCGCGAGCTACCAGGCTCCGACCCCGTTCGCCGGGCAACGGGTGGTCGTCGTCGGGGCCGGCAACTCGGCGGTGCAGATCGCCGTCGAACTGGCAACCGTCGCGGATGTCACGCTGGCGACCCGCCACCCGGTGCGCTTCCGCCCGCAGCAGCCGCTGGGCCGCGATATCCATTTCTGGATGCACTGGCTCGGCTTCGATTCCCTGCCGCTCGGTCGCTGGTTCGACTTGCCGGCCCCGACCGGCGTGCTGGATACGGGGCGCTACCAGGCGGCGTTGGCGGCGGGGCGGCCCAATCACCGCCCGCTGTTCCGGGCCTTGGCCGAGGACGGGGTCGAGTGGGCCGACGGCACGCGCGAACGGGTGGACGCGGTGCTCTGCGCCACCGGCTACCGCCCAAACCTGGACTACCTGGCCGGGCTGGGGGCCCTGGACGCGACCGGGCAGGCCCAGCAGCACGGCGGTATCAGCCGCGCGGTGCCCGGTCTCTACTACGTGGGCCTGTCGGGGCAGCGGACGTTCGCCTCGGCCACGCTGCGCGGCGGGGGCCCGGATGCCGCCGTTGTCGTCGCCCATTTGCGCCGCCGTCTCCGCGCACCTATGCTCGCCCACCCGGTCGTCCATAAACTCCCCGCGCCGTGAGCTGCCGTTTCACGATGCCCAACGCACCGCCGCCGCCGATCTCGGTCGAAAGATGTATTGACGAACTTCAATCTATCGGGTATATTAAGGGCAGAAGGAGCCGAGGATGAAGCAAGTGATCGAACTGGTGGAACGCAAGCGGGGGGTAGCGTGCTGCACGCCGGTCGCCCCGCGCCTGACGAGCGGCGCCGCCGAGCAATTCAGCGCCGACCTGGCGCTGCTGGCCCACCCCGTCCGCGTGCAGATCCTCGATCTGCTGGCGCAAAGCGAGGGCCAAGTCTGCGTGTGCGACCTGGAGAGCGGCCTGCCGGTCAAGCAGCCGACGGTCTCCCATCACCTGCGCTTGCTGCGCGAAGCCGGGCTGATCGACTGCGAAAAGCAGGGCCTGTGGGCCTATTACTTCGTGAAGCGCGAAGCCCTGACCGCCTTGCGCGCCCGCATCGATGCCGGTTTCCAGGCGCTGGGCTGATCGCCCTCTTTTGTTGACCGTTGTATCGAATGTTATCAATCCAGGAGACATGATGACCGTCACTATTGACCACGCCCAACCCGAGGATCTGCCGGCGATCCTGGCGCTGCTGGAGCAGAACGCGCTGCCGCCGGACGGCCTAGCGGAGCACCTGTCCACCACGCTGGTCGCGCGGGAGGCGGGGCGGGTAACCGGCAGCGTGGCGCTGGAAGTGTATGGGCCGTCCGCCTTGTTGCGTTCGGTGGCCGTCGCCGCCGACCAGCGCGGGCGGGGTCTGGGTGGGCAACTCACGACGGCGGCCCTCGACCTGGCCCGTGAGGCTGGGGTGCATGAGGTGTATCTGCTGACGACCACGGCGGCCGGCTTTTTCCCGCGCTTCGGCTTCGCCCCGGTGGAGCGCGCGGCGGTCGCGCCGGCCATCCACCAATCTGTCGAATGGACCAGCGCCTGTCCGGCGAGCGCCCAGGTACTGGTTCACCCGTTGCGCTAATCGTTTTGTGCGCTCTATATTGATTTCCATCAATTCAACAGGAGGATACGAACCATGACCACTGATACGACCGCGAACATGGAACTCCGCGAGCAGGTGCGCGCCCGCTACCGCGAGTCGGCCTTGCGGGTGCTGAACGATACCGGCTGTTGCGGGAGCAGCGCCGGTGCTGGGGAGTGCTGCGGCGGCAACGGCAGCGCCATCACCAGCGATCTGTACGATGCCGTGGACGCGCAGACGGTGCCTTCGGAGGCGTTGCTGGCCTCGCTGGGTTGCGGCAATCCGACCGCCCTGGCCCAACTCCACTCCGGCGAGACGGTGCTGGACCTGGGCAGCGGCGGCGGCATTGACGTGTTCCTGTCGGCCAAACGGGTCGGCCCGACCGGGTTCGCCTATGGGCTGGATATGACCGACGAAATGCTGGCCCTGGCCGAGGCCAACCGCCAGAAAGCGGGCGTGACCAACGTGCAGTTCTTGAAGGGCTACATCGAGGCGATCCCCCTGCCTGATAATACGGCGGATGTGCTGATCTCCAACTGCGTGATCAATCTGGCGGCCGACAAGCGCCCGGTGCTGCACGAAGCCTTCCGGGTGCTCAAACCGGGCGGGCGCTTCGCGGTCTCGGACGTGGTGCGGCGGGGCGAGGCCCCGGACACGATCCTGCGCAGCCTGGAAGCCTGGACGGGCTGCATCGCCGGGGCACTGCACGAAGAAGTCTACCGGACGCTGCTGGCTGAGGCCGGCTTCACCGACATCGCCATCGAGATCACCCGCAGCTACGCAACAGCCGACGTGACCGGCGAGAGCGCGTGCTGCGCGCTGCCGCTGGGCGAGATCGAGCAGGCGCAGGCCGATGGGCTGTTCGCCAGTGCCTTCATCCGCGCGACCAAGCCGGCGCTTTAGGCGACCGGACCCAGAATCGATAAGGAAAGGGGGTGAGAACCATGTGCGACGAGACGACCTGTACGGGTGGCTGCGAGTGCGGCGATAGCTGCGGCGGCGGTTGCTGCTAGATTCGCGCTGGCGCTGGCCCGGTCGGGCATTCCACAGCGCCCCGGCGGATCGCGGTAAGGGGGAGGCGGATACATCCGCCTCCCCCTTTTGCTGGCTGTTCCCCTGCACACGGATGCGAGTGGGTGGCGCCCGGCGGGGATCCTTGACAAACGGAGCGCGATCGGCTATTTCTATCAATAGAAATTGATACAGATTGGTTTGAGCTAAGAGTTCCGCAAGGAGAGCGCATGACTCCTGCTACGGTTTTGGACCCCCCCGCGCCAGGGGTGATAGCTTTCTTCAAAGTGCTGGCTGACGAAACCCGCCTGACCATTATTCGGCTGCTGACTCTGACCGATCTGCGGGCCGGGGAGCTGGTGGAGATGCTCGGCCTGCCGCAGAATGCCGTCTCGTATCATCTCAAGCACCTGCGGGCGGCCGGGCTGCTGCGGGATCATCGCAGCCAGGCCGATGCTCGCGACATCTATTACAGCCTGGCCTGGGAGAAACTGGAAGCCCTGTACGCAGCGGCCGGCGCGGCCCTACGACTGGGGAACACCCCGCCCCGCCCGCCCCGCCCTACCGAGCGTCCGGTGCGAGTGTTATTCCTCTGCACGCACAACAGCGCCCGCTCCCAGTTGGCCGAGGGCCTGTTGCGCTACCTGGGCGGCGCGGCGGTGGCGGTCGCCAGTGCCGGGAGCAGCCCGGCGGCGGCGGTCCATCCCGACGCGGTGGCCTTGCTGGCGGCCTGGGGGATCGACCCGGCTCCTCACCGGCCCAAGCCGCTCAGTGCGGTGGTGGACCAGCCCTTTGATGTCCTGATTACCGTCTGCGACCGCGTGCGCGAGCAGTGTCCCACGTTTGCCCACGGCCCGCGCCCGATCCACTGGAGTATTCCCGACCCGGCTACCCTGGCCGATGACACCGCGCGCCAGGCCGCCTTCGCCGCCGTGGGCCAGGAACTCCAGACCCGCATCCGCTACCTGCTGGGGCAACTGCAGCCTGGACCCGGCGCGCCGGTGATGGGGTCCGCAGGGGCCGGGGCAGGTCGATGAAGCTGCACCTGCTGCGCCGGGCGGGGGCCGAACTGGTCGGCACCTACGCCCTGGTCCCGGCCGGCTGCGGGGCGATCATGGTGGACGCGACCACCCACGCCCTGACGCATGTCGGCGTGGCCGCCACCTTCGGGCTGATCATCCTGGGGATGATCGCGGCCACCGGGCATATCTCGGGCGCGCACTTCAACCCCGCCGTCAGCGTGGCCTTCGCCCTGGCGCGCCATTTCCCCTGGCGCGAGGTGCCCGCCTATATCGGGGTGCGAACATTTTTCGGGGGAAAGTTCACGCTAAGGTCAGCAGGTAACGGGTTTTTAGAGCAACTTTGGGGGTCGAAATATTCTCCGACGAGTTTACCGCTGCAACTTGGCGGTTCCCGGCACCCGGCCAGGCACCCCAACGGCTCCCAGATCCCCAAACTCGTCCGAGAACTATTATTCTCAGCCGAGTTTTCTCGGACGAGTTGGTTCCATCGCCCCTACTGTCAGACTATTCATAGCAACCAGGTTACAAATGTTCTAGAAAAGAACACTCCTTAGCGTGAAAAATCCCGGAAAAAATGTTCGCACCCCAAGTTAGGCTTCCCGCCGCCGTTAGACCGCTGACCAGACCAAGCGTTCAGGAAACGGAAGCCGCTGGGCGGGCTTTTGCGTTCCCTTCCTCCTCACCGGCCTGAACAGCAGAGAGGAGTGCTGGCCGACATGAACAAGGCGACCAGCGCGGGGCGGGGCCTCGCGCTCGGGATCCTGCTCGCCGCCGGGCTGGCCGGGTGCGCGGGCGCCCCCGCCGCACCCGCGTCACCCGCCCCGGCCGCCGCGCAGGGGCGGATTTTCGTCACCAACCAGGAGTCGAACGACATGACCGTGCTCGACGCGGCGACGAACGCCGTCCTGACCACGGTGCCTACCGGCCAGGCCCCGCACGACGTGTCCACCGCGCCCGACGGCCAAGAGGTCTGGGTGGCGTACTATCAGGAGAACCACGTGGCGGTCTTCGACCCGGCCACGCTCCAACCGATCGGTCAGGTGGAGCTGGGCGGGAAATCCGACGAGTTCGCCTTCGCGCCGGACGGCAAGCGGCTGTACGTCACGATGGGCCAGGCTAACCAGGTCGCGGTGATCGACCCCGCGGCGCGCACGCTGCTGAAGGTCAGCGTGGGCGAGACGCCGCACGGCATCGCCGTGCGCCCCGACGGCCAGGAAGTCTATGTCACGAACACGCGCGCGAATACAATCTCGATCCTCAGCCTGGCGGGCGCCCCAGCGCGGGCGCGCACCTTCCGGGTGGGCGCGGACCCCTTCCAGGTGACGTTCGACGCGGCGGGCAGGCGCGCCTACATCAGCGAGTTCCTGGGCGATGCGGTGACGGTCGTGGACACGGCCGGGCGCAAGACCACCGGCACGCTGCGCGCGGGCAAGAACCCGGCGGGGCTCCGCTTCGTGCCCGGGCCCGCGCCGGGCGCCGCGGCCCAGTCCCTGCTCTGGGTGCCCTGCGCCGCCAGCCAGGAAGTCTGGGTGCTCGCCGCGGCCGCGGACAAGCTCGTGGCGCGCGTCCCGACCGGCGGCGGGCCCCATGATGTCGTGGCCACGCCGGCGGGCAAGGTCTTCGTGACGAACACGAACGACAACACGGTCACGGTAATCGATGCGGCGACGCGCCAGCCGCTCGCCACGGTGAGCGTGGGCCGCAGCCCGTACAACCTGACCTTCGTCGCCGCCCCCTGAGACCGACGCGGCCCCACGCCCCCCAGCCACCGGCTGACCGGCCCATGGTTATGGGAGGGTCACTTGTGCGGGCCGGGGATGAGAGCACGCCAAAGTCGGGAAGCAGGAAATGAAAGGCGGCCGCCGCAACGTTGGGGCGGCGCGCGCTAGCACCGCGTGAGCGCCGGCCGCGACCGCCTAGACAGTGGATCACCTGTGTCCCGGGGGGTAACCCCCCGACTTTGGCGTGCTCTCCCTATATGGAAGCGGCCCGCAAACGCCGCAGCCCCCCGGCCGGCGCCTAACCCCGGACCGGCCCGGGCTCACGACGGCCCGCCCACGGGCGCTGGTGGGAAGGGCGCCCGGGTGCCAATCACGTCCGGATCTAAGGGTTGCGGCCCCGCAAAAGGGACGCTGGGCGGATATGTGATCGGCGGGGCGTCCGGCGGGTACCGCGCCACCGCCGGCTGTCCCGCCGCCCGGCGTTCGTAGTTGTAGTAGCGCAAGGCGCGGGTGGCGAGATCTTCGATCCACCCGTAGTGGTAGATATGCACCTGGTCCAGAAACCCCACCTCGCCGGGCGCGTCCCCCGTGCCCAGCCGCAAGCCCAACTCCACGAAATTCAGGGTTTCATGGATGCGGGTGCTGTAGCGTAACCCCTGATGGAGGCGCCAGGCCCGCCCCTGCCAATCCGGATACCAGGCCGGGTTCACCTGCCGGCGGTCCCGCACAAAGTTGTGCCGGCGCACCTGCACCACATGATAGGTATCCAGGGCGGCCGCGATCCGCTGCAGGTCGGCGGGCCACCATAATTCGTCGGGATCGGTGCGCAGCAGGCTTTCGTACCCCCGCTGCTCACACGCCGCGATCAGGCAATTGCCCTGGGCGCCAAAGTCGCCGTCAAACGGGCGCGTCACGACGGTCCCGCCGAGGCTACGCACATAGGCGGCGCTCCCATCGCGCGAGCCGCCGTCGAGGGCGACGATGCCGGCGAAGGGCCCGGTCAGCAAGACCGGCAGATGGAGCCGCAGCCAGGGTTCCTCATCCTGAAACATGAAGGCCAGGCAAAGGCGCATGGGCTCCTCGGGGCGTCAGGCGCCCCGGGGCCCCCGCGCGGGGGCCCCGGGGTCCCGGCGGCGGTTAGCGATCCGCCAGCGGCACACAGGGTTGGCCGCTGGTCAGCGCGATATAGACGATCTTGGCGATCTGGCCGCGGGTGGCGTTATTGAACGGCCGGAAATAGGGCTGGTTCGTGCTGTTGCAGGGCTCGCCGGGGCCGCCACAGGCGTAGCCGCTGATGATGCCGTGGCAGAATGCCGTCTGCACAAAAGTATAGAACGCCGAGCCCGGCGCCACATCGGCGAAGGTCGCCGTCGCCGGGCTGATCAGCCGCCAGCCGGCGGCCACCACGACGATCTTGGCCAGCTGGCCGCGGGTGACGTTGGCGTAGGGCCGGAAGTAGGGGCGGTTGGCGCTGTCGCAGGGCTCGTTCGGCCCGCCGCAGCCGTAGCCCGAGACGATGCTGCCGGCCGCGGCCGTTTCGATCACCGCGAAGAAGGGGTTGCTCGGCAACACATCGGCAAACGTGTAATTGCCGCCACTGGGGGTCACGATCGGGATAGCGAAGCCCAGGACGACGATCTTGACCATCTGGGAGCGTGTGGTGTTATTGTACGGGCGGAAGGTACCATCGCTGTAGCCCGAGATCACGCCGTGGCAGGCCAGGTAGAGCACCGGCGTATAGAAATAGTCGGTGGCATGCACATCGCTGAAGGTGATCAGGCACGGGGTGCCGGTCGCCGTCGGCGGGCCCGGCGAGGGGGTCGGCGTCGCCGTCGGCGGGGTGCCGGTCACGGTCGGCGTCGGACTGAACGGCGGGCCCGGCGTGCGGGTCGCGGCCGGCGGCGGCGTCGCCGTGGCCGTGGGCGGGGTGCCGGTCACCGTGACGGTCGGGGTGGGCGGCGGGAGGATGGTCGCCGTGCCCAGCAGGCGGAAGACCTGGTCGGGCTCGCCGCCGATCCCGAAGCAGGTCGCGCGCACGCCCCAGGTGGTGCAGCCGGTGGCGAAGCCGTTGCCCGGGTTCTGCCAGGCCGCCGGGTTGTTGCTGGTGAGCGTGCGGTCGGTCCAACCCCACTGGCCACTGCCCAGGGTGGCCTGCACCGCCAGCCAGTAAGTGCCGGCCAGCAGGGTGGTGGCCGGCACCGTGATCACGAAGGCGCCGCTGATCGGGCCGGGGGCGTAGGCCAGGTTGGTCTGGGTGAACACCAGGGGCCCGGGCAGCGCGGCGGCGTCCTGGTAGAGCGCCACGTTGACGGAGGTGGCCGGGCCGGGGCCGTTGAAGTAGGCGCCCTGCACGTCAACCTCGGTCAGCGTCCAGCTCTGGCCCGCGGGGACGACGAAGTCGTCGGCCGCCTGGTCGCGCAGGGTGGCGTTCGTGTCGGTGAAATACTGGGACGAGGTGACCCGGGTGCCGATGTGGTCATACTGGTCGTAGAGAATGGTGGGCGTGGTCAGCGGGACCGCGGCCCGCAGGGCCCCCAGACCGGGCGACCCCGCGCCGGTAACGGCGAGTTGGGGCGCCGCGGCGCGGACGGACACGCCGGCCGCCCAGAGGGTGACCAGCAGGAGGAGCCCGGCCAGGATGGCGAGCGCGGCGAATAACGACGAGCGCTGCATGAGAGAATCTCCCTTCCCTGACATGGTGGGGGGGCCATGCCGACGGGGAGCGGGCTCGGCCGCCGCATCCCATCGCGGGCGGCGCGGGGGCAGCCGGAGTCCGGCTCCTGGATCGGCCGCCCCGCGCCCCGGGCCCTGGCCGACACCCCAGAGAATATCCTCGTGCCGACGAGACCTAGCAGAAGCTGTGCCACAGCGTGACAGCGGCCGCAACGGCAGCGGCGAGGGCTCCTAGCGCCCCCGACAGCCCGGCTCCGGCCGGGCTGTCGTCATATCTGGGGGGCGGGTGCGCGTCAGGGGCTGATACTGCTGGCAAATGCTTGATCCGCCGAGACTCAAGTCACGCCACTGCGCCCACTGGGCTATTTTCCGCTTCCGTTCCCAGCACCTGACTCACCAGTCGGGCAAACGGACTTTGGCGTGTGGGCGCAAACCGCGGCC
>DATGEF010000438.1:0-6923 GCA_035310405.1 Chloroflexia bacterium
TTCCCGTCAGGTCCATGCGATCCCCCTAACCCTGAACTCGCGGATGTCCAACACTGCCTCCCCCGCGCCAGGCGCCCAACTGCTGCCCGAAGCGGCGCAACCCCAGGCGATGCGTCGCCAGCCACTCGCCGACCAGGGCCAGCAGGGCCAGGATCGCCGGGATCTGCCACCATTCCAGGCGGGGCGGCTCGGCGAGGGGCGCCGCGGCCGCCCGCGCGAGATGGGTGGCGGGCAGGGCCGGCGTGCGCCGCGGCGCCGTGCGGGCCTCCTCCACGGAAAACAGGTTCACGGTGAAGCCTTCCCGCCGCAGCTCCTGGCGGCCGGCCCACTGGCTGACCACGTACAGGCCCAGCGCCGCGGTCTGGCCGAAATCGAAACGATAACGGTCGGGCTGCACCGTATAGCTGGCGATCAGGGCGCCGTCGGGGCCGCTCACGGTCACGTGGTCCACCCCGTTCTGCACGTCGGCGACCAACGGCACCGTGGCGCCCGGAGCCACGCTGGGCGGCAGGCCCCCGGCCGCGGCCGGCAGCAAGTAGCCGACCATATTGCGCATCAGCAGCGGGAAGGCCATTTGCAGCGGCAGATCGCTGTTATGCAGATCGAAGCTGAGCACGACGACCCGCCGGCCCGCCGTTTCCCCAGCCAGGATCAGCGGGCCGCCCTCGCCGTCGAGCACCACATGGGCCCAGGCCGGCCGGCTCAGCCGCACCGCACTGCCGATATGCAGATCGCTCAGGTCGGCATAGCGCAGTAGCGCATCGAGCTCGCCGCCCCCGGCGGCGCCGGTGCCCGCGCCGGTGCCGCCGGGGGCGGCGCCCTGGAGCAGGGGGGCCGGATCGGTCAGCACCCCGGTCACGTCAAACAGGACGGTGGAGGTAGGTGGCGCGAGGAACAGCAGGTTCCCCGCCGGCAGCGTCGTGCTCGGCACCACCCGGTCGAACACCGTCAGCGTGGCCGTCAGCGACGGCGCATACTCCTCCGGCGCGCTCTGGGTCAGGCTCACGTTCGGCAACAGCACCAGCGCATTCTGCAGGAAGCGGTTGCCGGCGCTGACCAGCAGCACGGGCGCCGGCTCCTCCAGGCGGTTCACCGTCCAGGCCTCGTCGTCGACCGCCAGGTCGTCCGTGCCGGCCAGGTGGGCATGGACCACGCCCGTGCCCGGCGGGACTTCGTCCAGAGTCACCGCGGTGGTCTGGCCGGGCGGCAGGATCAGCGTCCGCCCGGCCCAGGCCACCCCATCCAGGTCCACGTCCAGGCGGCGGGTGACGGTCACCGGGGCCGCGTTGGCCACCTGGGCAAACAGGTGCAGGGTGGCCGCGGTGCGCCCCAGGCTGAGGGCGACGATCGCCTGGTTGGCGCCGCGCGTGCCGACCGGCACGAAATGGATCGGCGCCGCCAGCGCCGGCACCTGGTCCCGGGGATCAGGAAAGCGGCCATCGGAATAAATCAGCACTTCGGGGTCGGGCAGGGACGCCACCAGTCCGGCCGCCACACTCAACGCTTCGGCCAGGTCGGTCGGCGCAGGATCGGGGCGCAAGGCATCGAGCGCGTGGTGCAACACGTCCCGATCGGCGGTGGCCGGCGCGACCACGCGGACATGGTTGCTCGCCGCCAGGATGGTGGCACTGCCGTTGGCCGGGAGCGTTGCGACGCGCTCCCAGGCCAGCCGCGCCGCCTCCTGCAGGCGAGTCCGGCCGCCCGGGCCGTCCGTCGCCCCCATGCTCGCCGACGTATCGACCACCAGCACCAGGTTGCGGCCCCCCGGCGTGGTCGCCGTGGCCCAGGGGCGGGCCAGGGCCAAAATCAGCGCGGCGGCGATGGCGAGCTGCAGCAACAATAAGAAGGAGGCGCTCAGGCGCTGCCAGGGCGCGTTCGCTTCCTGGTCGCGCAACATGGCCCGCCAGAGGTAGAGGCTGGACACCGCCGTCTCGGGGCGCCGCAGGCGCAACAGGTAGAGCACGGTGATGAGGGCCAGGATCGGCAAAAAGGCCAGCGCCAGGGGTGCGAGCAAGCCCATCTATTCGTTCTTGGTCTCTTCGAGAATCGAGCTGACCAGGGCGTCCGGCGCGATGCCCTCGGCCTCGCCATCAAAATTCAAGATCAGCCGGTGGCGCAGCGCGGGCAGCGCGGCCGCGCGGATGTCTTTAAAGGCGACGTTAAAGCGCCCGTCGAGCAAGGCCATGATTTTGCCGGCCAGGATCATGGCCTGCAGGCCGCGGGGGCTGGCCCCGTAGCGCACATACTTACGAATCAGCGCCGTCGACTCGGGCGTATCCGGGTGGGTGGCGCGCAGCACCCGCACGGCGAAAGCGGCCACATGCTCGGCGATCGGCATTTGCCGGGCCAGGGCCTGCATCTCCAGCACGCGGGCACTGTTGACCACTGGGTGGAGCTCGGCGGTTACCCCACTCGTCGTGCGGTCGACAATCGTCAAGAGCTCGGCCGCCGTCGGAAAGACGACGTTGAGCTTGAACAAGAAGCGGTCCAGCTGGGCTTCGGGCAGGGGATAGGTGCCTTCCATTTCGAGCGGGTTCTGCGTCGCCAGCACGATGAACGGCTGGTCCATGCGATAGATCGTGCCGGCCGCCGAGACGGTGCCCTCCTGCATCACTTCCAACAGCGCCGATTGTGTCTTGGGCGTGGCCCGGTTGATCTCGTCGGCCAGCACCAGGTTGGCGAAGACGGGGCCGCGCTGGAACTGGAACTGGCGCCGCCCGTGCTCGTCTTCCACCAGGATGTTGGTGCCGAGGATGTCGGCCGGCATCAGGTCCGGGGTGAACTGGATGCGCCCGAACTTGCAGTCCAGGGCCTCGGCCAGCGCGCGCACCAGGGCGGTCTTGCCCAGGCCCGGCACGCCTTCCAGCAGGGCGTGGCCGCCGGCGACGAGCGTGATCAGCACCTGGCGGACCAACGCCCGCTGGCCGACGATTACTTTGCCGACCTCCTCTTCGATGGCCTGCGCGGCAACCCGGAACTGCTCCGGCGTGAGTGTGTCCGTCGTGCGGCGATCCGTCGTGCTAACGGTCATGTAAGCTCCTTGTAGCGGTTAGCGGTCAGCAGTCAGCGGTCAGCAATCAGCATCTGCCTACTCGTCTGCCTACTGCCTACTGCCTACTGCCTACCCGTCTCTCGTCTCTCGTCTCCCCGACCCCCCAACCCCCAATCCCCAACCCCTCGTCCGCCTACTGCGTAGGCGCAATCGAGTTGAAATAGTCGCGGACGTACTGCTTGGCGTCGACCGGGATCGCGCTATGGTCCAGGGCCTGGGCCGCGGCCGCGCGGTATTGGCCGATCACGCGGGTGTAGGGGGTCTTCACGCCGGTGGTCGCCCCCTGGGGCGTGTGGACGACTGTGGTGACATCCTGCCCCGTCCCGCCCGGCGATTCCACGCCCGGCACTTGCACCTGGGGGCCGCCCGGGAGGGCCGCCGGCGTCGCTTGCCCGGGCACATAGACCGACTCGACCGGGCCACTCCCAGCCGGCAAGGTCCCGACCTGGCCGCCGGCGGCCCGGCCGCTGCCGGTGCCCGCCTGCCCGGCCCCGCCGTTCTGCGTCCCCCCGCCGCCCTGGACATTGCCGGGCAGGCGGGCATTCCCGGGCGGGGCGTTGGCCCCCGCACTGCCGGCCTGCGGCGCGCCGTTGCTCCCAGCCCCCGCCCCGCCGGTAGAGGAAGAGCCACTGCCCGGGTCGGTGCCGCCTCCGGACGGCTGGGCCCCGCCGGCATTGCTCTGGCCGGGGGCCGCGCCCGCCGCGTTGGCGCCGGCGGGCGCGGGTACCCCCGCCGGCGCCCGATTCAGCCGGCCGAGGGGCCGGGGCGCGCCCGTCCCATCCCCCTGGGCGACCGCCGGTAAGCCGGCCTCGGCGATCTGCTGCTTGCTATCGTCCACCTGCGAGAGGGTGCCGGCCAGCAGGTCCGCGGCCGCTTGTTCCTGGGCGATCTGCTGCAGCGCCGTGGCCAGCTGCTTGAGCGCCGGGCTCGCGCTCGCGGGGCCCTGGCGCACCCCGTGGGCAGCCGCCTGCAACGCAGCCGTGAGCTGGGGATCGCTGGTGCCCAATTGCTGGGCGATGCGGTCCATGGCCCCGGCCACGGCCAGTTGGCTGGTGTGGTTCAGGTTCGGCTGGGCCAGGGAATTCAGCGCGGCCCCCGCCGCCGACGCGGCCCTTTCCAGCTCGGTGTTCCCCTCGGGCGGGACGTCTTGCACGGCCGAGAGGGCCGATTCGAGGTCGCGGGCGGCCGCGTTGCGCGCGGCCGTCTGCTGGGTGTAGTTCGCCGGCAACAGGGTATGCAGGGTATCCGCCGCCTGGGAGAGCGCGGCGACGTTGGCCGGCCGATCGGCCGGGTGGGCGCGGAGGGCGGCTTCCGCCGCGCTGAGCTGGGCGGCAATCGCGTCGCGGGTGGGGGCCGGGAGCTCCGGGCGGGCCACGGCTTGCCGGCGCACCTGGGCCAGCCGATCGGCCTGAGCCGCCGCGGCGATCCGCAGAGCGGCCCGCTCGGTCCGCGCCTCGGCCACCGGGCTGGGCACCAGCACCAGGGGGATGAGGGCCACCCCCAGCAGCGCCGCGATCAGCAGGGCGGCGCGCGCCGCGGGGATGTGCGGCCGGAAGCTGCGGGCCGCGTCGCCGCCCTGCAAGGCGAGAATATCCAGGGCGTCCACCCGCAAGCGCCGCACCAGGCGGGCGTTGGGCCCCGCCGCGGGCGCGGCGGCGAACGCGACCGCCGACCCCAGGCGCTCGTCCAGGCCGAGCTGCGCGTCGATGGCCTGGGCCAGGCGGGCCAGGGGCGGCCGATCGAGGCCATAACTCAGCGCCAGCCCCAGCAGCCAGAGCGGGACCGGCAGCGCGAGGGCCAGCACATCGCCCGGCAGGTCGACGAGGGTAAAGCGGAAGAGCGCGATCAGGATGCCGACCCCCAGGATCGGCAGGGGCAGGCTGGCCCGGGCGCGGCCAATCAGCCGGGCCCGCCGCCAGCGCCGGCTAAAAGGCCGGGCGCGCACCACAAACTCGCTCCGCCAGGCGCTACCATCTTCCGCCAGTATGTTCATTGCTGCTCCCACGTCGCGAACAGACGCAGACCTGCGAGTCCACTATAAACGATTCCCGCAGGCGAGGCAAGCCCGCAGACCGCGGACCGCTCACATTACCACTACCCCCGGCGGAGGATCTTCGGTTCATTTCGTGATCCACGAAGGGCACGAAAGATTACCCCAGGTAGGCGCGCGCCGTGGTCACCGGCACCTGCCAGAGGCTCTCGGCGCGGTAGGGCGTGAAGCCCAGTTCGTGGTTGATCTTGAGCATGGCGGCGTTGGTGTCGGCGTTGCCGGTGCGTACAAAGCGCGCCTGCGGGCGCTCGTGTAACACCTTCTCCAGCATCGCCGCCTTCAGCCAGCGGCCCAGGCCCCGGCCGCGGTACTGCGGCCAGACTGCTGTGGCCCCTTGCTCCACAATGGTCGGCTTGCTCGGATTCAGGAAGATCTCGGTATAGCCCGCCAGCGTCCCCGCGCCCGTTTCGCGCACATACATCGTCCAGCGTTCGTGGCCCCGGCCGAAGCGCGCCGCCTCTTCCTGCCGTAACTGCTCCGGCGTGAAGTGGAAGTCCTCCACGTCGAGGTCGCCATGCGGCGCGTGGTTCATCGCCTCGCGGAGTTCGGCGATGGCCGGCAGGTCGGTCTCGGGATAGGGACCTTCCCACAGACCCAGGGCGCTGGCCGGGTTGCGGGCCACGGCCTGCGTGATCCAGCCGCGCAGCAGCGCTGGGTCCACCTGGGCCAGGGCGAGCTGGTTGGTGTGGGCTTCGAGGCCGACACTGCCGCCCAGACGCGCCATGAAGGCCGCGCCAGCGGGCACGGTGCTCTGGGTCATGCCGATCAGCAGCCGCCGGTGGGTCTGCTCGGCGGCGGCGACCACGCGCGCCAGCAGGAGCCGGCCCCAGCCCTGCCGCCGCCAGGCCGGCAGCACCTGGACCTCGCCCTGGCCGAGGTGCCGGTTCTCTTCCATCAAGGGCAGGAACAACAGCGCCCTGGCGACGACCTCGGTGCGCGTGCCGGCCCAGGCCACCCAGATATGCGCGGCGATAAACGCGGGGATGTTACGGTACTGGGCGATGGTATCCTCCAGCGTGGGCGGCGGGTCGTCGGGCAGCGACTCGGCCAGCATCTGGTTCCCGAACTGGTTCAGGGCCCGCCAGTCGGCGTCACTGGCCGACTGGGGGTCGAATGCCTCGATCTGCACCTCGGTGGCGATCCTGGCGGCCGACTCCTCTTGTGGATTGGGGGCGATCATCAGTAGGTCCTCCTTATGGCCTGTGTGGCCGGTCTAAGTTGTGCGCAAGGTCGGTTAAATATGATTACGAAAGCGCCGCTTCGCGCGTTCCGCTTTAGCGGACTTGGCAGCGACCCTGGCGGGACCGGATCCCAGTTGACACATGCACAGCACCTGGGGTATGCTAATCGGGTAGCTACTCGCTGTCGGGGCGGGGAGCCGCAAGAAACGAGGCCATCCAGCCGATGCCGGAACCACCCGTCGATCCTCTCCAGTTTCGCCTGCGTGCATCCAAACAATACCGCTTCGAGATTCGCTGGTTGGCCGCGCCCCCGGGCCCGTCGCCGGCCAGCCGCCCCCCTGAGTAAGGCGGGGCCGCAGCGCGATCGCGCGCCGGCCGGGGGCGCCGATCGTCGGGAATCCTGAAGCGGCGAACTCGGGGAAAGCCGGGCGCGCTGGCCTGATCTTCGCCATCTTCGTGTCCTTCGTGTCCTTCGTGGATCATTTCGATGCCGATAGATGCACCGCAACTCCGCACCGCGTGGTATGCCGGGCTGCCGCCCGCCCTGGCCACACTATTGCGGGAAATCGCCGCCACGAGCGCGGCCCGGGGCCAGCCCGTCTACCTGGTCGGCGGCGCCGTGCGCGACCTGCTGCTCGGC
>DATGEF010000439.1:0-5503 GCA_035310405.1 Chloroflexia bacterium
GCTCGCCCAGAATCTGGTAGGCGCCTTCCCGCTCCCGGTAGCCAGGGCCACCCACGGCCTGGGCGCGGGCGATCACCGTCCGCTGGAGTTCGTCCGAGATTTCCATCCAGTAGCCCGCCGTGTGTGGGATCAGATCCGCGCGCCCGACGCGCGGTTGTTGGGCGCTGCGCGTCACGTACATCGCATGTTTGCGCGTCGGTAGCAGGGGCATCAGCGCCACCAACCGATCCGCGTCTGCGCCGTTGACCATCACATTCCAGTACGTGGTCGGCTGGCCGTCTTTGCCGGCTTTTTGTTGGGTGGTGAACCGCCGCGAAACCACGCCGAGGTTGAGCAACAGCACCTGCAACTGTTCCGCGAGCCGTGCGGAGGCCGTGGTCCAGGACAGGCCGCCCTGGATACGCACCGTGCCGTCCCCGGCGAAGTAGCCGCGCAGGAACTCCAGCGCGCACTCGCGCGAGGATTGGAGTACGGACCAGGGCACTTCTTTGTTGGTGGCGCCGGTGTGGAAGCCGAGGTATTCCAGCAGATCGAGCAAGGCGACGCTGCTGATCTGGATGGTCGTGGTGTACAGTTGGGTTTTCACGCCGAACAGGTCCTGCGCGATGCGGCAGTAATCCTCCCGCAGTTCCGGCTCGCCGTTGGTGAAGCGCACGGCCCCATCGGGGCAGGTATCGCCTTCCGCAACCAGGTAGCCCAGCCAGCGGGCCAGGTCGGGCGTCATCTTTTCGGGGGTGCGGATGGTCGTGCTCTGCCGCCGCGTGGACTGCCACTGGATCGGCACATCCCCGCCCCAGAGGTTGGCGCCCTTCTGCATGACCACCCAATCGCCGATCTGCATCTCGTCCAGCCGCCGCCAGACCTGCACGCCGTTCTCGTCTACGACCCGCACCCGATGCTCGCCCGTGCCTGCCACCGCGTAGCCCCGGCGCGTGGTGAGCCGTTTGGTGGGTTCGACTCCCGCGTGGTACAGGTCGCTCGCCGTTTCGACCCCCGTGCTGGTTGCCAGGGAGATTTCCATTGCGCGGGAGATGCCGGCCGGGTGATCGGGTTGGGCAAAGGAGTCGAGCCGCCGGATGCCCTGGTTGGTATAGACCAGCGTGTCGCCGCTGAGGCACTTGAGCAGCTCGACGAATTCCATGAGCCCGCGGTTGGCGATGTTCAGCTCGCCGTCGAACCGATAGGCGCGCGGATCGCTCTCCGCGCCGACCTCGCCAATGGTGGAAAGATCGATCGACCCGACGAGCTCGCTGATATCCTGGCTATTGTGGTTAAGGAACCCATTGGCGCAGAAGGAATGGGTCCCGGGGACCGTCAGGTCATAAACCGGGGCGCATCCTTCGGTGATCGCCTGCACTTCTAGCCAAAGGTAGCGCTGGGCCACGTGCTCTTTCAAGGCCGCCAGCGCGGGTGGCGGGTTCGGCAGCGTTTGTTCCGCCGTGGCGATCAGCCGGGTGGCCGCCGGATACGTCAACCCCCGGCCCCAGGCCGCGGTCGTCGCATAACGGCTATAGGCGGTGAGTGGCGCTTTCTTCCCATAGGCCGCACTATCCATCAGGGCCTGTACATGCTCCTGCATCTGGGGGATGTGGTCGAAATTCGTGCTTCCCCGGCGCGGGACCAAATCCGTTCCGTGCTGTGTCGACTTCGCCCGCAGCCCTGGAATGAGATCCAGGAGATCGACGACTCCATCGCCCTGCACCACGACCGCGTAGGCCGTGAAACGGCCCTGGATGTGTTCGGTGTAGAGCGCGGCGACCACTCCCATATTCAAGAGCATCGTTTGTACCTGACGCGCCAGCTCGGGGGAGGCGCTGGCATACTTGAACCGGTTGCTCCCCAGCGCCTGCCGCGCGCTGATCGTGCCATCGCCCCAGAACAGCCCTTCCAGAAAGGCCAGGACGAGCGGCCGAGGCGCCATGCGGATGACGCGGGGCATGACCTTGTGGGCCGCGCCGCGCGTAATGCCACATACTTCTTCCAGCCAGCGGACCAGGCGGATCGACGAGATGGTGACCGACCGGGCGGCCGTGCCGGCTTTGCCGTACTCTTTCGGCCGCACCTGGAACAGCCGCTCACAGATGGCGTGGATATCGTCCAGCACGCGCCGGTCCCCGTTGGTGAGCCAGACGGCCGTATCGGTTAAGGAACCTTCGGCTACGATGTAGCCCAGCAAGCGCGCCAGATCCGCATCCAGCACGGTAGGCAGAGTCAGTTGGGTGTTCTGGCCCCGGCTCGCCAGCCCCCGATTCGTGAACTCCGGCAGGCGAGTCGTATTGCCGAAGAGGGCCGATCCCCGCTGGAGAGCAACATGATCGCCGATTTGTACATCGGCCAGCGGCACCCAGGCTTCGCCTCCGTGGCGCATCACTAGCACGGGGTGGACCAGCGATCCTTCGATTTCGTACCCCAGCCGGGTGCGCAGGCGCCGGGTGGCTCGCTCCCCGCCGTTGTAAAAATGGGAGGTCGTTTCCAGGCCGGCCCGTCCCGACACGTCGACCACTAAGGGCACGAATTGGTCTTCGGGGGCGGCGACCGTCTGCTGGAGCTCGTCAAAGCGCACCATGCCCAGGCTGGTCAGCAGCAACGTATCGCCGACCACGCATTTTGGGTCGGACGGGGTGAACGTCCCAATGCCCACCCGATTCTTTTCGCTGAGCGCCATGCGCCGCACGGGCACTCGCTCGATGTGTCCGTCCCAGGTATGGTCCAGGTCGTAGCGGCAGCGCGGGCAGAGGTCGCCCTCGATGTAGATGCCGTACTCGCGCTCGAAGTCGGGGCGCAGGCTCAGCGGGATCAGGTGCAACGGCTCCTCGTGCATGGGGCAGCTGCTGATCGCATAGATCGCCCCCCGCTCGCTGCGGCTGTACTGCTCCAGGCCGTGCTTGAGCATGCTCACGATGGTCGATTTGCCACCGCCCACGGGCCCCATCAGCAGCAAGATCCGCTTGCGCACTTCGAGCCGCTGGGCCGCCGAGTTGAAATATTCGACGATCTGCTGGAGCGGCCGGTCGAGGCCAAAGATCTCTTTATTGAAGAAGTTGTAGCGGGTCTCGCCACGCTTGCCGACTTCCACCCCCTCGGCCATGATCATATTGAAAACGCGGGCGTGGGAGAGCTGCACAACATGAGGATTCTGCTTGACGAGCTCAAAATACTCGGCGAAGGTTCCTTCCCAGGCGAGGGCCTGTTCTTGCGCCCGGAACTCTTCGAGTTTGCGGATCAGATCCATTGCGGATCTCCTTTCTCCCTGTCCTGCCCGTCGACATCGTAAGTTGCAACTTGGGTATGCTGGCAGACCCCGTCCTGGCGTAGAACAAGTGTCTTATATATAAATACGGTTGGCACCGGGTGCTGGTTGCCTTTTCGCGGCCGGTGCCCCTGGGGCGTGGGCCTACTCTGGTCCCCTAAACGCGCGGCGCCCCCAGGGCTGCAAGATCTGCATGCTGCCCTGGGGGCGCCATATTCGCCATTGAGGATCAGGTAGGTCCGGGCACGGAGCCCTTGCCGCGCCGGGCCGGCCCTGACCGGACGGCCCCCTGCTGCCCTATGCGCTTACCACTACTACTGCTACTACAACTATACTATAAACAACGCGCCACGCCAAGCCAGCGATACGGTACTTAGGTCCCTCTCCGGCTAGGACGTAAGCATGAGCGACTCTTCCGTCCACCGCCCCAGGCGAGGTCACTCCCGGCGCGGGGCGAGCTGGGCCAGCACGGCCGGGAGCCGGCCCAGGCCGTCCGGGCCGAAATACTCGGGCGTGAGGAAGGGGGCACAGGCGTAGACCACCCCGCCGGCCAGCGACGCCACCCGGTCGGCGTACCCCGCCGTGAGCGCGCCGCTGGCCCCGCCGCGGTGCTTGGTATCGGTTTCCCCCAGCAGTTGGTCGATCAGCGGCCCGAGCTCGCCGCCCGCGCGGATGGCCGCGGCCAGGCCGGCGGGCAGGGGACAGCGCCCCGTGCTCGCCAGGCCCACCCGCTCCTCCCGGTCGACGACGGCCACCCAGGCCAGGGTGTACATGCCCCATGGCTGCTCGTCGACACTGCCTTCCAGCCCCACGCCGAGGTCGGCATCCAGCGCCGCGCGGGCCGCCGCGGCCCGCTGCACGGCGCCGCGCGCCCCTTCGCGGTCGTCGCGCGGCTGGTCGGCCACCCCGGACGGCACCGCGACCCCCGCGACCCGCGCCCCCGGCCAAAGGGGCGCGACCGCGGTGCGCACCGCGGCAATCTTCCCGGGGTTGGTGCTGCCGACGGCGATCGTCGCCGGCGTGCCGCGGCGCCCGCCCGCCTGCTGCTCGCTCATCGGTCCCTCCGATCCGCTACTGGGATAGTGATCCAATGCTGCGTGGTTACGTCAAAGTAGAACAGGGTGCCATTGCTCGCTTGGAGGGTCAGTTGCATCCCCGTTCCGTCTACGATTTTTACGGATCCGGCCCGTTGGGGGGTGGGGTAAATGACGGGCTCAGCGATATGGCCCGTGGTGCGGTCATAGATCCGCACAATGACGATACCCTGATCGTTAGTGGCCCCTGGTTTGGCTCCTGCATAGACCCAAATAACCTGGCTGGGCAGTTCCACCGCCCAGCGGTTGTGGATCTCGCCGAGGGCGGACGGTAAATCGGGGGCGACATCCTCGCTAAAAAGGATGCCGGCACCGACATGTCGGGTTAGATAGGAAGTATCTCCCGGTGTTTCAGGGGGCCGGGTATCGGGTATGTGCGGAGTGCCCGGCGGCCACGTCGGGACCGGGGTGTCTAGCGCATCCCGAGTCGCCGCCGCGTCGGTTTCTGCTTGTATCGTGGCCCCCCCCGGCAGTCCGTTGAGCGGGGTGGGCGTGATGTAGATGAACGGGGTCGGGCTGCCGGGCGGGAGCGCGGGCGGGGCCGCTGGCGGGTTGCTAACCTCCCTGCTACGCGGTTGGCCACAGGCTCCGAGCAGGATTGCCATCCCCGCGAGCATTAGCAGGGTTCTACGATAGGGTAGGGATTGATAGCTGTGCATAAGAGTCACCGTCAGGTATAAGCGTGTAGGATTATTACACACGATGCGCCCGGCCAGCGCAAGCCCGAAGCGAAATGCCAGCGGGGAAGAAAGCGGGCAGAAAAGCGGACCCGGGCCAGGCCGGGGGTGTCGGACCATTTGTCACAAGTTAGGGTTTGGGCGTGCTTGTCAAGGGGCGGGAGGGCGAGTTAGGCACGAATGTGCCAGCCGGCCGGCCGGCGTTCAGCAGAGGCGCGGCCCCGGCTCAGAGGTCGATCAGCATGCCCTCGAAGCCCACTTCGATCGGCGCGTCCAGCTCGGCGGCGATGGCGGCGATCTCGCGATGCACCTCCGCCTCGTGTTTGGGATCGATATGGACCACGATAATGCGCGGCAGGTAGCCGTTCACGGCGCGGAAATCGGCGAGCTCGCGGCCGATCTTGGACGGCGTGAGGTGGCCGAAGGCATCCGCGTCGCGCACCAGCCGGTTGGGCAGGGTCGACTCGCAGATAATCAGGTCG
>DATGEF010000440.1:0-9708 GCA_035310405.1 Chloroflexia bacterium
ACCGACACGAGCGGCAACGTGCTGGCGACGATCATGCACGTCTGCAGCAACGCGCAAGCCTGGACCAACGTGACCTTCAACCTGGCCCCTTACGCCGGGCAGACGGTGCGCATCAAGTTCCTGGTCCATGGCGACGGGTACGGCGACCTCACCTGGATGTACGTCGACGACGTGGCGCTCAGCGGCGCGGCGCCGACCAAGACGCCGACGCCCGGGGCGACCAGCACGCCCACCCCGTGCGCCAACGTGGTGGCCAATCCGGGCTTCGAGACGGGCAGCCTGGCGCCCTGGGTGGTCCAGGATACCAGCCCGGCGCCGGTCGTCTCCACCGCGCAGAAGCACGCGGGCGCGTACTCGGTCCTCGTCGGGGCCGCCTCGGGTCCGGAGCCGAACGGCAACGGTTCCTTCTACCAGCAGGTGAGCGTACCCAGCAGCGGCGGCACACTCAGCTACTGGTACTGGCCGTCCACCACGGACACGATCAGCTATGACTGGCAGGACGCCTACGTGACCGACACGAGCGGCAACGTGCTGGCGACGATCATGCACGTCTGCAGCAACGCGCAAGCCTGGACCAACGTGACCTTCAACATGGCGGCCTATGCCGGACAGACTGTGCGCATCAAGTTCCTGGCGCACGGCGACGGCTATGGGGATCTAACCTATATGTACGTCGACGATGTGAGCCTTAGTTGTCATTAAGCTAACGGTAGCCCGCGATCAGCCGGCCGAGCGCCATAGCCTCGGTGGTGCTCAGCCAGGTGAGCGGCCCGCCGCGGTTCGGGCGCCACCAGAAGAGTTGGACCGGCCGGCTGGCCACGGTTACGGGGTGATAGAGCAGATGGGGGCGCGGCCCGGCGGCCGCGCCCCCTTTCGCGTCGAACGGGGTGGGCACGGGCACCCACGTGTCCGGGGTGAAGCCGAAGAGCGGCGGGATGCTGCGCCAGCCCGCCCCTGGCCCAGGATGATCTCCAGGCAGGGGAGCAGATCGAGCAGGTGCCGCCAGCGCGGCGCGCCGTCCGCCGCCAGCCGCGTGCGCACCGCGGCCGGGCGCACAGCGCCCCAACCGACGACGGTGGTGAACGGCGAGCCGTAGTTGGTCTGGCAGGCCAGGCCGCGCTCGAATGGCAGATCCAGCCCGGCCAGGAGCCCGCGATAGCGGCCGAACCAGGTCGCATAGGCCTGGCCCAGCGTGAAGTAGCCTTCGGCCCGCCGCCGCGCCTCGGCCAGGCGCGCGGGGGTTAGGTGGCCATCCGCGGGCCAATGCAGCAGGCGCTGGTGCGCGGCCGGCAGGGGCCGGCGGGGCGCGTCGCGCGTCTGGAACTCGTCTTCGGAGGGGTTCAGCGCGGCGGTGGTCAGGCGGGCCGTTTGCCAGGCGCCATACGCCAGCACGGGGGTGGCCTCGGGCAGCAGCCAGGGCGCCAGCCGCGGATCGGCGCGCAGCCGGGCGAGATCGGCCCAGGCACCGGCATACAGTGCTTCGTACCGGCGCGTGCGATCCGCTAAATCCCCCGGTGGCGGGCTAGCACTCATGGCGGGTGGCCCCACGTGGTCTGTCAGGCCGCGCCCAGGCGCTGGAAGGTGGGCCGCAACGCCGGGTAGAGCGCCTGATATTCGGCATAGGACTGCGCATAGACGGCGGCCGTCCGCGAGTCGGGGGTGGACCGCGCGCCGGGTTGGACGGTGGCCGCGGCGGCCGTGGCAGCGTCCGTCCAGGCCCCGGCCGCCACGCCGGCCAGCAGCGCCGCGCCATAGGCCGCCCCCTCCGCGGTGTTCACCGTGACGAGCTCCACGCCGAGCACGTCGGCCAGGATCTGCCGCCAGAGGGCGCTGCGCGCCCCGCCGCCGGCCACGCGCACCTCCTGTACCGCGCCCAGCCCCGCCGCCCGGATCAGGGCGAAGCTATCCTGCAAGCCGAAGGCCACGCCTTCGAGCAGCGCCCGCGTCAGGTGTGCCCGGCGGTGGCGCAGCGTCAGCCCCACCCAGGCGCCGCGGGCCAGGGGATCGGGGTGGGGAGTGCGTTCGCCGCTCAGGTAGGGCAGGAACAGCAGCCCCTCACTGCCGGGGGGCGCCGTGGCCGCCTCCGCGAGCAGCGTAGCGAACGCCAGGTCCGGCGCCAGCGTGTCGTGGTGCCATTGCAGGCTGCCCGCCGCGCTGAGCATGACGCCCATCAGGTGCCAGCGATCGGGCACGGCGTGGCAAAAGGCGTGCAGCCGGCCGGCCGGCTCGACGAGCGGGCGGGCGACCGGCGCGAAGACCACGCCCGACGTGCCCAGCGTGATCGTGACCACCCCCGGGTCGACCGCGCCCATCCCGATCGCGCCCGCCGCCTGGTCGCCGCCCCCGGCGACCACCGGGGTGCCCGCGCGCAGGCCGGTAGCGGCGGCCGCCGCCGCGCTGACCGCGCCGGTGATCGCCGGTCCCTCGTAGGTCGGCGGGAGCCAGGCCCGGGGGATGGCCAGGGCGGCGCAGACCTCCGGCGACCAGTCGCGGGCGGCCAGGTCGAACAGCAGGGTGCCGGAGCCGTCGGCTTTATCCAGCGCCAGGTCGTCCGTCAGCCGGTAGCGCACATAGTCTTTCGGCAGCAGCAGGTGGGCGACCCGCGCGTAGATCGCCGGCTCCTGCGCGGCCACCCAGAGGATCTTCGGCGCGGTGAAGCCCGGCAGCGCATCGTTGCCGGTGATCTGGATCAGTCGCTGGGGGCCGACGCGGGCGCGAATCGCGTCACATTCGGCGGCGGTGCGCTGGTCGTTCCAGAGGATGGCCGGGCGCAGCACCTGGCTGGCCGCGTCGAGCAACACCAGGCCGTGCATCTGGCCGGTCAGCCCGACGGCGCCGATCGCGGCCCCGGTCACACCGGCCTGGGCCAGGGCCTGGTGGATGCTGGCAACCGCCCCGGCCCACCAATCCTGCGGCGCTTGCTCGGCCCAGAGAGGGTGCGGGGTGGACAGGGCCAGCGGCGTCGTCGCGCTGCTCACCACGCCGCCCGCCGCGTCGATCAGCAGGGCTTTGGCGCCGGTCGTCGCAATGTCGAGGCCCAGCAGGAGAGTCATGGCCGCGTCGCCGGGTTAAGCGCGTGCGGGTGATAGCCCTCGGGATGGGTGGCGTGCCAACGCCAGGCACTGGCGACGATCTCGGCGAGCCCGTAGCGGGGCGCCCAGCCCAGCACCGCGCGGGCGCGGGTGTTATCCGCCCAGACGGCCGCCGGGTCGCCCGGGCGGCGCGCGGTGTACACAACCGGGACGTCGCCGCCGCTCACCTGCCGCACCATGTCGACCACTTCCTGCACGGACGCGCCCTGCCCGGTGCCCAGGTTGAGGAACTCCGCGGCCGCCGGCCGGTCCAGGTATTCCAGGGCGCGGATATGGGCGTCGGCGAGATCGAGCACATGGATGTAATCGCGGATGGCCGTGCCATCGGGGGTTGGGTAATCGGTGCCGTAGATCGGCGCCGGCGGGCGCTTGCCCAGCGCGGCCTTGATCACCAATGGGATCAGGTTGGCCGTGACGGTCCAATCTTCGCCGATGCTGGCGTCCAAGGCCGCCCCGGCCGCGTTGAAGTAGCGCAGGCTCACAAAGCGTAAGCCCTGGCCGGCGGCGAGCCAGCGCAGCATCTGCTCGACCAGCAGCTTGCTTTCGCCATAGGGGTTTTCCGGGTGAGGGGGCGCGGTTTCGTCGACCGGCAGGACGGCGGGCGTCCCGTAGATCGCGCACGAGGAGGAAAAGACGAAGCGGTCGACGCCGGCCCGCTGCATGGCCTGCAGGAGCGTGAGCGTGCCGGCCACATTGTTGTCGAAATAGCGCGCGGGCTGGGCCATCGATTCGCCGGGCGCCTTATAGGCGGCGAAATGGATGACGGCGTCGATCGGCTGCGCGCCGAACAACCGGTCCAGCAGCGCAGAGTCGCGGATGTCGCCCACGACCAGCGGGGTATCACCGACCGCGGCGCGGTGGCCGCGCTCCAGGCTGTCGAGCACCACGACGGCGTAGCCGCGCTCCCGTAACAGCTTGACCGTGTGCGAGCCGATATAGCCCGCGCCGCCGGTAACCAGAATCTGCATCTTGTTCCTCCTCCAGCATACCATGTCTACCGGGCGCGGTTAATGTCCGGTCGTGTCCCAGGTAGGGCGGGGCGGCGGCCCCAAAATTGGTGGGCAAAGTCGCGATCCGGGATGGAAGCGCGGGCGGGGCTCGGACGTTCTACTAATTAGAAGAACTTTCCTCCTTTGGATAGCCCCGGTGATCCGCCCAATCACCGGGGCTTTTCCTTACTCCGTGGCCGCGCCGCCCGCGTCGACCATGGCCGCCAGGCCCGCGACGAACTTCTGTAGCAAGCGATCGAAGAGGGCCAGCTCATCGGCGCTAAAGGCGGCCGTGATCCGGGCGACGTCGGTCAGCCGGGCCTCGTTGGCGCGGGCGAGCCGGGCGTGGCCGGCCGGGGTCAGGCCGACATGCACGACGCGCCGGTCGACCGTGTCCCGCGTCCGCTCCACCAGCCCGGCGCCGACCAGGCGGTCGACGATGCCCGTCAGCGTGGCGGGGCTCTGGTGGGTGAGCCGCCCCAGCTCACTCATGATCATCTGCCCCCCCTGCGCGTCGATGGCCAGCAGCACGGTTTGCTGCGGCAGGGTCAGGCCCACATGCTCGGCGGCCACCATGCTCTGGCGCTCCCCCTGCCACATCATCGACCCGACCGTCGTGGTCAGCTCTTGCAGCAGCGCCGTGCGTCGGTCCAGGATCTTCACCGGTCGTTACCTCACTCGGGCAGCACTACTTGGGTAGCACATGCTGGCCGCACTTGCCTATTGACATCGCTGCCAGAATCTTTTATAATAATTCGTGTATCGAAATATTCTTGATACGAATTAATTATAGCAGTTAGGCCGCTGGGCGTCAAGGGAGAAGGAGACGAATCATGGTTTTGCACGCAGTCGACCCGGTCACCGCAGCCGCCGAGGCCGGGCCGCGGGCCGCCGACCCGGCGCTCGATTTTTACGAGTTCGACGCCTTGCTGACCCCGCAGGAGCGCGAGGTGCGCGACCGGGTGCGCGCCTTCGTCGACGCCGAGATCACGCCGATTATTAATCCCTACTGGGAACGGGCCGAGTTCCCGTTTGAGTTGATCCCGAAGCTGGCCACCTTGAACATCTGCGGCGGCCCGATCAAGGGCTATGGCTGCCCGGGCCTCTCTAGCGTGGCCACCGGGCTCGCCGGCCTGGAGATGGCGCGCGGCGACGCCTCGATCTGCACCTTTTTTGGGGTGACCAGCGGCCTGGCCATGTCGAGCATCTACTATTGTGGGTCCGAAGCGCAGAAACAGCGCTGGCTGCCCGCCCTGGCGCGCATGGACCAGATCGGCGCGTTCGGGCTGACCGAGCCCCAGATCGGCTCGGATGCCTCCCACCTGCTGACGACCTCGCGCCGGGTGGGCGATAGCTACGTGCTCAACGGCGCCAAGCGCTGGATCGGCAATGCGACCTTTGCCGACGTGACGGTGATCTGGGCGCGCGAGGATGAGACCGGTCAGGTGAGCGGCTTCCTGGTCGAAAAGGGCACACCGGGCTTCCAGGCGACCCCGATCCTGGGCAAGATCGCCAAGCGCGCCGTGATCAACGCCGATATCGTGCTCGCCGACTGCGCGGTCCCGGCCGCCAACAAGCTGCCCGGGGCGCGCTCGTTCCGCGATACGGCCAACATCCTCAAGAACACCCGCTATGGCGTGGCCTGGGAGGCGATCGGCCATGCGCAGGCGGCCTATGAGATCGCCCTGCGCTATAGCCGCCAGCGGCAGCAATTCGGCAAGCCGATCGGCGGCTACCAGATGATCCAGGAAAAGCTGGTCACGATGCTGGCCGAGATCGTGGCCATGCAATTGACGACCTGGCGCCTGAGTGTACTGCGCGACGAGGGCAAGATGACCGAGGGGCAGGCCTCGCTGGCCAAAGTCAACAACGCGGCCAAGGCCCGCCAGGTCGTGGCCCTCGGCCGGGAGATCCTGGGCGGCAACGGCATCCTGCTCGAAAACCACGTCGCCCGCCACTTCGCCGATATGGAAGCGGTGTATACTTATGAGGGCACCAACGAGATCAACACGCTCGTCGTCGGGCGCGAGATCACCGGGATCGCGGCGTTTGTCTAACGCGTCCGCTGGACGCGCAGGGCCCGCCATGCAAAGGAGCATCGAATGACTGCTGGGATTAATCGGGTGGCGGTGCTCGGCGCCGGCACGATGGGCGGCGGGATCGCCGCGCTGCTGGCCAGCCTGGGCATCCCCGTGCTGCTGCTGGATATGGTGGGCACGCCGGCCCCGGAGGACGCGGCCAAAGGGCTGACGGCGGACTCGCCCAAAGTGCGCAACCGCATCGTCGAGAGTCTGTGGGACCGCCAGCTCAAGAGCAAGCCGGCCGCGCTCTATACCCCGGAGGCCGCCCGCCTGGTCACCCTCGGCAATTTTGCCGACGACTGGGATCGCCTGGCCGAGGTTGACTGGATCGTTGAGGTCATCGTCGAGCAGCTGGAGCCCAAGCGCGCGCTGATGGCGCGCGTCGAGGCGGTGCGCCAGCCGGCCACAATCGTGTCGAGTAATACCTCTGGTATCCCGATTGCGGAGATCGCGGCGGGCCGCAGCGCCGACTTCCGCGCCCACTTCCTCGGCACCCACTTCTTTAACCCGCCGCGCTACCTCAAGCTGCTGGAGCTGATCCCCACCGCCGACACCGACCCGGCCCTCGTGCAGTTCTTGCGCGAATGGGGCAGCCGCACGCTGGGCAAGGGCGTCGTCGTGGCCAAGGATCGGCCCAATTTCATCGCCAACCGCATCGGCACCTACGCCGGGCAAGTGCGCATGCTCTACGCGCTGGAGCATGGCTACTCGGTCGAAGAGGTCGATAACCTGACCGGGCCGCTGATCGGCCAGCCGAAAACGGCGACCTTCCGCCTGGCCGACCTGGTCGGGCTGGATGTGCTGGCCCATGTGACCACCAACCTGTACCAGGCCATCCCCGACGACGAGAGCCGCGAGAGTTTCCGCCTGCCGCCGGTGATCACGAAGCTGCTGGAGCAGAAGGCCCTGGGCAACAAAACCGGCGCCGGGTTCTACAAGAAAGTCAAGGGCGCGGACGGCAGCGAGTTCTACCCGCTCAACCTGCAGACCGGCGAATATGCCCCGCCGGCCAAGGTCCGATTCGACCTGGTCGGCAAAGTCCGCACTATCGAGCCCCTGGAGGCCCGCCTGCGGGCCATCTTCGCCCAGGGCGCGGGTGACCGGGCCGGCGATTATCTGATCAACACAACCTTGCCGGCGCTGGCCTACGCGGCCCGGCGGGTGCCCGAGGTCGCCGATTCGTTGCGGGATATCGACAATGCCCTGCGCTGGGGCTTCAATAACGCGCTGGGCCCGTTCGAGATCTGGGACGCCCTGGGCGTCCGCTCGACGGCCGATCTGATGCGCCAACGGGACATTGCCGTCGCGCCCTGGGTGGACACGATGCTGGCCCAGGGCGTCGAGCAGTTCTACCGGCGGGACGGCGGGCGCGTCACGGGGGTCTACGACCCGGCGGCCGGCGCCTACATGCCCCTGACGCGCCCGGCCGCCGAGATCGTGCTGCGCGAGCTGCACGGCACGCCCCAGGAGCTGAAGCGCAACGACTCGGCGAGCATCCTCGACCTTGGCGATGGCGTGCTGCTGCTGGAGTTCCATGCGAAAGCCAACGCGATCGACCAGCAGATCATCGAGATGGGCCACCGGGCGCTGCGCCTGCTGGAGCAGGACGCCTGGCGCGCCCTGGTGATCGGCAACCAGGGGACCGACTTCTGCGTCGGGGCCAATCTGGGGCTGTTCATCGGCGCCTTCCTGAGCGGCCAGCTCAACCTGGTCGACGAGGGCGTCAAAGCCTTACAGGACCTGCTGATGGCCTTCCGCTTTGCCCGCAAGCCGGTGGTCGCGGCGCCTTTCCACCGGGTGCTCGGCGGCGGCACCGAGATCACGCTGGCGGGCGCCCGGGCCTGCGCGGCCGCCGAGACCTATATGGGCCTGGTGGAGCTGGGTGTCGGGATCATCCCGGCCGGGGGCGGCTGCAAGGAGCTGCTGCGCCGGCACGTTGCCCCCCAAGCGGCCGCGGGGGCCGACCCGTTGCCCTACTTGCAGAAAGTGTTTGAAACGATCGCGCTGGCCAAAGTCAGCGAGAGCGGCGCGGGGGCGCGGGCGCTCGGCTTCCTGGACCCGGCCGACCCGGTGGTCCCCAACGAGGACCAGTTGATCGGCTACGCGAAGCGCCTGGCCATCGACCTGGTCGAGATGGGCTACACCGCCCCGGACCGCAACACGCCGTCCATTTACGCGCTCGGCAGCAAGGGCAAAGCCGTGCTGCTGGCGGGGATCGCTCAGATGCGCTGGGGCCGTTATATCTCTGACTATGATGCGCAGCTCGCTCGCAAGCTGGCCCATGTGCTGTGCGGCGGCGACCTGTCGGCCCCCCAGTGGGTGCCCGAGCAATATATCCTGGACCTGGAGCGCGCGGCCTTCATGGAGCTCCTGGGCGAGCCCAAAACCCAGGCGCGCATCGCCCACATGCTCCAGACGGGCAAGCCGCTGCGGAATTAAGTCCTGAGTTGAAAGTCCTGAGTACTGAGTGGGTGATGGGCGTTAGGTCCTGGGTGTTAGGTGCGAAAGTTTTGGGCAAAGGGGATTTAAACCTGATCCCCGACCCCTGACCCCTGACCCCTAACGTCGCGAAAGGAATTGAGGAATGCGTGAAGCAGTGATTGTGAGTGGGGCGCGGACGGCTGTCGGCCGGGCGCATAAAGGCAGCCTGCGCACCGTGCGCCCCGACGATATGGCCGCGGCCGTGATCACGGCCGCCGTGGAGCGGGCCGCCGGCCTGGACCCGAACGAAATCGAAGACGTGATCCTGGGCTGCGCGCTGCCGGAGGCCGAGCAGGGGCTGAACGTGGCCCGGGTGGCCGCGACGCGCGCCGGGCTGCCGCATACGGTGCCCGGGCAGACGGTCAACCGCTTCTGCTCGTCGGGCTTGCAGACCATCGCCCTGGCCGCGCAACAGATCATGGCCGGCATGGGCGAGGTCATCGTGGCCGGCGGCACCGAAAGCATGAGCATGGTGCCGATGACGGGCAACGTGTTTGCCCCGAATCCGCTGCTGGCCGATCTCCATCCCGAGCTCTACATGGGCATGGGCCTGACCGCGGAGAACGTGGCCCAGCAATACAAGATCAGCCGCCAGGCCCAGGATGAGTTCGCCCTGCGCTCGCACCAGAACGCGGCCGCGGCCATCGCCAGCGGCAAGTTCCGCGACGAGATCGTGCCGCTCGACGTCAGCGTCACCCAGGTCGGGCCGGACGGCCGGCCGGCGACCCGCCGCTTCCAATTCGACACCGACGAGGGGGTGCGGGCCGATACCTCGATCGACGCCCTGGGCCAGCTGCGGCCGGTGTTCGCCGCGGGCGGCTCGGTCACGGCGGGCAACTCCTCGCAGACCAGCGATGGCGCGGCCGCGGTCGTGGTCATGAGCCGCGAGCGGGCCGACGCGCTCGGCATCCGGCCGCTGGCGCGCTTCGTGAGCTTCGCCGTCGCCGGGGTGCCGCCCGAGATCATGGGTATCGGCCCGGTCGCCGCCATCCCCAAAGCGCTCAAGCTCGCCGGCCTGACCTTGGCCGATATCGACGTCATCGAGCTGAACGAGGCGTTCGCCGC
>DATGEF010000441.1:0-4339 GCA_035310405.1 Chloroflexia bacterium
CGGCGTAGACCTGGGCCTGTTCTTTCACCTGGCTCACGGTTTCCGCCGGGCTGCCCTCGATCAGCCACATCATATCCACCGCGGTGACCATGCTCTGCTGGAAGGCCGCGTCCTGGAGCCAGGAGAGTTGCCCGGCCGTGGCGGCCTGCTCGTCCCGCGGGCGGGATCGCGAGCGCCGCGCCGGCAGGGCGGCCTGCGCGTGCAGGTCGGCCAGGTGCGCCCCCACCAGCGCGTTGCCGGCCCGCAGGTGGTGGTCGAGGAACGACAGCGGGCGGTCCCGCGCCACGGTAATCAGCCAGAGCGACAGCTTGGCCAGCTCGACCGCCAGCGGGTTGAGGTCCACGCCGTAGATGCAGGCTTGCACGATGCGCCGCTTCCAGGCGGGCAGGTCGCTCTCCGCGGCGACGGCGCTGTCGGGTGGGGGCACGCCCAGTTCCACCAGGCGGCGGGCCAGGTACTCGGTGGCTTCGACCAGAAAGTGGCCGCTGCCCATCGCCGGGTCGAGCACGTTGAGCGCCAGGGCGGCGCGGGCGCGGGCGGCGTCGTCCGGCTGCCCGGCCAGCGCGCGGTCGACCAGCGGCCCCAGCGTGGCGGCGACCATGTAGTTGACGACGTAATCGGGGGTGTAATAGCTGCCGGTGGCCTTGCGCTCGCCCCGGTCGTTGAGCAAGGCCACGGACCAGCCCGGCTCGGCCTGGGGTTCCAGGTGGTATTCCAGCAGCCCCTCGTAAATGGTGCCCAGGTGGCGCACGGCCAGGTCGCGGTAGTCCACAAAATCGCGCCCCACGCGGGCCAGCATATCAATCGCCCGCTGGAGATGCCCATCGCCCACGGCGTAGTGTTCCAGAAATGGGTAGCGCGCGGCGTCGAACAGGCCGCCATTATAGGTGGCCACGCCCAGCGCCGGGTCGCCCTCGTCGATCATGCGGAAGAGCGTTTGCAGCCGCGGCCACAGCGTCACGGTTTTCGGCAGCAACGGTTGCCCGCGGTCGAGATCGTGGGCCACCTCGCCTTTGATCGCGTCGAGGCTATAGTGCAGGCGATAGGTGGGGTGGGTGGCCACGGGCAGGAGGCCCCGCGCCTCGGCATAGAGCACAAACAGCAGCCGGTAGAGGGCGATCAGCGCGGCATCATAGATCCGCTTGAGGTCGGCCGGGCCGGTGGTGAGCTTGTTGGGGGCAAAGTCCAGGAAGCCTTGGGCGAGGTGGCGCAGGGCCTCGTACACCTGGCTCTTGAGGGTATCCCCCACGCCCCGGGCATAATCGGCGCTACCCTGCAAGATCCGGGCGATACTGAATGCGGACGGCTCGAAGGCGGCGCGGCTGAAAAAGGCGTAGAAATAGAGGAAGCGCGCCACGTCGCCGCCCTCCAGCACCGCGGGCAGGTCGACTTCGTAAAAATGGTCCAGCTTGTGGGCGGTGTCCCGGTGGTAGAGCCGCCAGCGGCGCCCATTGGTCAGGATGCCCCACGGCACGCCGCTATGCTGCATATAGAAAGCGATCTGATAGGAGGGGTTTTTGTTGGTGAAGGGGTCGGCGCCGGCCTTTTTCACGGCCTGGTCCAGCGGCAAGTCCCAGCTTTTGGCATCGCCCACCGCCAGCGCCCCCTGCTGGGCCACGGCGTCGGTCAGGACCTGGTTTTTGTGGGCCACGACGGCCGCCGGGTCGCGGTAAAAGACGTAATCGGGTTTCTTGGTGCCGTCCGGCGTTTTCAGGGCCACCTGGACCTCAAACGTATGGCCTAGCGCCCGCAGCACCGGCTTGATCAGGTCGTCTTCCGTCTGCGACTCGCTCGCGCTGGGGGTGTAGGCCGCGAGGAGGGCCTGGATAGCGTGCATCGCCGGCGCGGCCGGCCCGGCCAGATCGGCCCAGCCCGGCCGGGTGGGCAGCACCCGGTCGAGATAATGGTCGGCAAAGAGTTGCTGATTCTGGTGGGGGCGCGCGGCGAGCGGGGGCTGGACGGGCATCGGCGGCTCCTGGGGGCCGGGCTACGGGGCCTCGACTCGGGTGGCGACGCCGTAGATGCAGTCGGGGCCGACCCAGCCGTTGACGCCGCCGCGGTTATTGCCGATCAAAAAACGGCCGCGATCGATGGCTTTGATCAGGTGCAGGTAGACGTGGCCGTTGACGCGCACCAGGACGATATCGCCGGCGGCCAGCTTGGCGGGGTCGGCGGGCGCCAGCGTCACGAGATCGCCATCGTCGACCTTGCCGCGCATAGAGTGGCCGCGCGGCTTGACGGTGGCCACTTCCCCCCGGCCCAGGGCTTCAATGGCGAAGGTTGCCCAGTTCATAATAGGACCTGGCTCGCCCCATGGGGCGCTAATTGTAGGGGTAGGGGCGGGTCTCAGACCCGCCGGCATCCGGTGCCGCCCGCCGCCCCGAGGCCTCTTCGACGGCACCCCACGCCCCACCACGCGGGTCTGGGTGCTTGGCAGCTTTTTGCATCCCGGCGGGGCGGCGGATGCGCGGGCGGTGCGAGACCTCTCCCCCTGCCCTCTCCCCGGCGTGGGGAGGGGAACGGGCGGGAGCCTGGCCGGCCGCCATCGCCCCGCCAGCCCGCCATCTCTTCCCCTCCCCGCGCCGGGGAGGGGCGAGGGGAGAGGTTCGTTCCCGCGCCGCATTCTGGCTGGCCGCTGCGAGTGCAAAAAGCTGTCGAGCACCTTCCTACCCTGGCCGCATCGCCCTTCAGTGGCTAACATGCGCGTCGATAGCGCTATATCCCGTACTCAGCACTCAGGACTTTCCACTCAGGACTTCGTCCCCTACTTGCCGGTCAGCAGATATTGCACCGCGCGGTCGAGCTGGGGGTCGCGGCCGTGGGCGAAGTCGTCGTCGGTGCGGATCAGCTCGATATCGGGCGTGATGCCGCGGTCGCGCTTGACCGGCGGCGGCGCGACGGTCGGCGTCACGTTGGGCGGCAGGGCCGTCGCGGGGACCAGCGCCGTCGGGGTCAGCGTCGGCAGGGGGGTGACCGTCGCGCTGGGCACCGCGGTGGGCGTCGGCCGCGGGTTGATGTCGCGCTTCTTGGGCGAGAGCCAGTGCGCGATCGTGATGCGGGCGCTGGAGCCGTCCGGCAGCTGGTGGACATTCTGCACCGAGCCCTTGCCGAAGGTCTGCTCGCCGATCAGGATGGCGCGGCCGTAGTCTGAGAGGGCGCCGGAGGTGATCTCGGAGGCGCTGGCGGTGCCGCCGTTGACCAGGACGACCATCGGCAGGTCGTAGGCCTGCTCGCCATCCCGGATAATCGGCTGGGCCTTGAGATCCGTGCCATCGCGGGTGTAGGAGTAGTAGAGCGCCGTGTCGGCATACTTCTGGCCCATCGTGGGCGAGACGAAGCGGCCGATCATCTGCTGGGCGTCGGTCACGAAGCCGCCGCCATTGTTGCGCAAGTCGAGGATGAGGCCCTTGGCGTGCTGGTCCCGGGCCTGGCGCAGGCCGGCGTCGAGCTGGGCCGTGGTCTGCTCGCCAAAGATACTCACGGTGAGCACGGCGATGCCATCCGGCCGGATCTCGGTCGTCACCTGGGGCACATTGATGATCGCGCGGGTCAGCTCCACGTCAAAGGCCGGCTGGCGGCCGCGGATGATGGTCAGGCGGACTTTGCTGCCCGCCGGGCCGCGGATCAGCTGCACCACTTCGTCCAACGGCAGGGTCGTGATATCGCGGCCGTCGACTTTGGCCAGGATATCATGGGCGCGCAGCCCGGCCCGCTGGGCCGGGGTATTGGGAATGGGGCCGGCCACGGTCGGCAGGTTGTCCACGAGCTCGACATACAGCCCCACGCCGCCAAAGCTTTCGCCGGCCATCTGGCTGGTGGTCACGGCGTTCTGGTCAGGCGTCTCAAAGCGCGTATAATCGTCGCCGACCTCATGCATCATGCCCGTGATCGCGCCGTAGATGAGCTTCTGCTGATCGGCCGGCCGGTAGTAGGACTCTTTATTGATCAGGTCCAGAACCGCATAGAAGTTCTGCATCTGGGCGGTGAGGTTGGCGGGCGGCGTCCCGATCGGGCGGGGGCCGGGCGGCGGCGTCGGGGCGGTGCCGACGGGATTGGTCGGCACGGGGGCGCCGCTGTCATCGGGGGACAGATTACCGGCCTGGTGCGGCAGGAAGACGTAGCTGCTGAGCGCGCCCAGGCTAAAGGCGAAAAGCAAGGCCAGCACCGCCACCAGGCTGAGCACTGTTTTGCCGCGAATATCGTTCATGCATAAACTCCTTGA
The DNA here is from genome assembly GCA_035310405.1 of Chloroflexia bacterium. Taxonomy (GTDB): domain Bacteria; phylum Chloroflexota; class Chloroflexia; order QHBQ01; family JAICKM01; genus JAICKM01. Next base: position 4,223 of record DATGEF010000441.1, read on the forward strand.
CGCAAGGGACCCGAGGGATCGTATAGCTGTCGCGCGCGAAACTCAGGTAAGTATAAGCGACGGCTGCGGGGCGAGTCAACCGCCGCGGCGGGCCCGCAAATGGCACCCGATTCTTGC
>DATGEF010000442.1:0-5268 GCA_035310405.1 Chloroflexia bacterium
GACCCCAGCTATACGGCCATATTGCCTGTACGCCATGACGCCTGCTCGAGGCCAGCTGGCACGGACGAGGGGTCAGGGGTCAGGGGTCAGGGGTCAGTTTTAGGTACGACTGGTCCCGGAATCTCGGCCCCCAACCGAGGGGTCGGGGGTCAGGGATCGGGGATCAGTTTTAGGTACGACTGGTCCCGGGATCTCGGCCCGGAACCCCGGTACGACGCCTGGTACTCCAGGCATAGCCTAGACATCGACTGGATAACGCGATATTGATCAACGAGCGGTCAGGACTCTCTAAAAGCCCTGACCCCTGACCCCCGCGCCCCGACCCCTCGTCGGGGCCCTTGCAAAGGAGTTTGGAACATGGTTACGACTGTGGAAAATCCGGCGGCCACCGCGCAGTATGATGTGCGGGACCTGAGCCTGGCGGATCGCGGTAAGCTGCGCATCGAATGGGCGGCGAAGGAAATGCCCGTGCTGGCCCTGCTACGCGCGCGCTTCGCCAAAGAGCAGCCCCTGCGCGGCATGCGCCTCGCCGCCTGCCTGCATGTGACGGCGGAGACGGCCAACCTGGCCCTGACCCTGCAGGCCGGCGGGGCCGACCTCGTGCTCTGCGCCAGTAACCCGCTGTCCACGCAGGATGACGTGGCGGCCGCCCTGGTGCAGCACTACAACATCCGCGTCTACGCGATCAAGGGCGAAGACACGCCCACCTACTACAAGCATATCGCCGCGGCCCTGGCCCACAAGCCGCACATCACCATGGACGACGGCGCCGACCTGGTGTCGGCCCTCAACTTCATGGAGCTGGACCGCCTGGCGGACCTGCACCCGGTGGTGCGCACCTGGGCCGAGACGCTCAGCGCAGCCGAGCGCCGCGAGCTCTTCCAGAACATCCTGGGCAGCAGCGAGGAGACGACGACCGGCGTCATCCGCCTCAAAGCGATGGCCAAGGATGGCGTGCTCAAGTTCCCGGTGATCGCCGTGAACGAGTCCGACACCAAGCACCTGTTCGACAACCGCTACGGCACCGGCCAGAGCACCCTTGACGGCATCCTGCGCGCCACCAACATCCTGCTCGCGGGCAAGGTCCTGGTCGTCATCGGCTACGGCTGGTGCGGCCGGGGTGTGTCGAGCCGCGCCCGCGGCATGGGCGCCCGGGTCGTCGTCACCGAGGTCAACCCGGTGCGCGCGCTCGAAGCGGTCATGGACGGTTTTGAGGTGCGCAAGCTGGAGGAGGTCGCGCCGGAGGGTGATATTTTCATCACCGTCACCGGCGATCTGAACGTCATCGACGTGCCGCACCTGGCGGCCATGAAGGACGGGGCGATCCTGGCTAACAGCGGCCACTTCAACGACGAGATCAACATCCCGGCGCTGCGTCAACAGGCGACGCAGGTGCGCACCGTGCGCGACTTCGTCGAGGAGTTCACGCTGCCCGACGGCCGCACGCTCCATCTGCTGGGCGAGGGGCGGTTGATCAACCTGGCTGCGGCCGAAGGCCACCCGGCGAGCGTCATGGATATGAGCTTCGCCAACCAGTCGCTGGCCGCCGAGTACCTGGTGCAGAAGCAGGGCACGCTGCAGAACCAGGTCTACACGATCCCGGCTGAACTCGACCAGGAGATTGCGCTCTTGAAGCTGCGGGCAATGGGTATCGAGATCGACGTCCTGACCCCGGAGCAGCAGAAGTACCTGGCTTCCTGGGAGTCGGGGACCTAGAGGATCGCGCCCCTGGCCCCCCACCAGGCCAGGGGTGCATCACGATGAAGTGCGCGATCCACCCGGACGTCGCGGCGATGGGCACCTGTCACACCTGTGGCCGGCCGGTCTGTTCGCTCTGCGTCCACTTTCGGGCGGGGCAGCTTTGCTGTCCCGCCCACGGGACCCCGCCGGCGCCCCGCGCGACCCCGGCGGCGGTCCCGGAGCCCCCGATCGCCGGGGAGCCGACGGCGCCCCCGGCGATCGGGGACGATCCGCCCCGCGCGCCCGCGCCGTTGTGGGCGCAGGACCCGCGGCTGGAGCCGCTGCCGATGTCGTTGCGCCCGGGCTGGACCGAGGAGCCGCTGCAGCCGCGGCGCAGCGATCTAGCCGACACGCTCGGCCTGATCGGCCTGATCGGCAGCCTGATCGGCTTACCGTTCAGCTTCTGCTGCGGCGTGGGCGGCGTGGTGGGGGCCGGGCTGGCCCTGATCACCGGGGGGCTGTGCGTGGCCGCCCTCGTGCTGGCGCCGCAGGCGCGGAACCCCACGTCGGCCCGCTGGCTCGGCGGGTTGGGGTTGGGCCTCAGCGTGCTGACGCTGAGCTTGAGTCTCTGTTTTTTGGTCGTCACGATGGGGGCCCTGGGCACCTCGCTGTTTAGTGTAACGACGCCGTAGCGCGTTGGGAGGATACGATACTAATGACCACTTTTATGGATTCGCCGCAATTTTACTTTACCTCGGAGTCGGTGACGGAGGGCCACCCGGATAAGCTATGCGATCAGATCTCGGACGCGATTCTCGACGCGCTGCTCGATCAGGACCCCAACAGCCGCGTGGCCTGCGAAACGGCGACCACCACGGGCATGATCCTGGTCATGGGCGAGGTGACCACCAAGGGCTATGCCGACATCCCGAGGATCGTGCGCGACACCGTGACCGATGTCGGCTATACCCGGGCCAAGTATGGGTTCGACGCCGAGACCTGTAACGTCATCGTCTCGATCAAGGAGCAGTCCAAGGATATCGCCCAGGGGGTCGACGAGGCGCTGGAGCATAAGACGGGCGAGATGACCGATGCCGAGGTCGAGGCGTTGGGCGCCGGCGACCAGGGCATGATGATCGGCTTTGCCTGCGACGAGACGCCCGAGCTGATGCCGCTGACGATCTCGCTGGCCAACGGGCTCACCCGCCGCCTGTCGCAGATGCGCCGGACCAAGGTCCTGCCCTGGCTGCGCCCGGACGGCAAGGCCCAGGTCACCGTCGAGTATCACCATGGCAAGCCGGTGCGCGTGGACACCGTGGTCGTCTCCACCCAGCACGCCCCGCACGTCACGCATGAGGAGATCGAGCGCGAGATCATCGAGCACGTGATTAAGCCGGTCGTACCGGCCCATCTGCTGGATGCCCGGACCAAGTTTTATATCAACCCGACGGGCCGCTTTGTTATCGGCGGGCCGATGGGCGACGCGGGCCTGACCGGCCGCAAGATCATCGTCGACACCTACGGGGGCGTGGCCCGCCATGGCGGGGGCGCCTTCAGCGGCAAGGACCCGACCAAAGTCGACCGCTCGGCTGCCTATGCCGCCCGCCACGTGGCGAAGAACGTCGTCGCCGCGGGCCTGGCCGATCGCTTTGAGATCCAGCTCAGCTATGCCATCGGCGTCGCCCACCCGCTGAGTATCTCAGTGGAGACCTTCGGCACCGGCAAGGTCGCCGACGACACGATCGTCGCCCTGATCAACAAGCACTTCGATCTGCGCCCGGGTGCCATTATCCGCGACCTGAAGCTGCGGCGGCCGATCTATCGGGCGACTGCCTCGTTTGGCCACTTTGGCCGCACCGACATCGACGCGCCCTGGGAGAACACCGAGAAGGCCGCCATCCTGCGCGCCGAAGCGGGCCTGGCCGGCGCGCCGGCCAGCCCGCCGGTCAAGCAGCTGGCCGGGGCGCGTGCTTAGGCCCGCGCCCCCCACGGAGCGGAGGCCGGCATGCGCGCTCTGATTACCGGGGCCGGGGGCTTCGCCGGGCGTTACCTGGCGGCGCACCTGGCCCAGGTTACCGACTGGGAGCTCTGGGGGACTGCCCGCCCGCTGGAGCCCGCTCCGGCGCGCCACGTCGACGTGGCGCGCCGAAGCGAATTACCGGGCCGCGCCCCGTTGCCGGGGGCGGGGGCGGGGCCATCCCGTTTGCAGACCGCGCGTCTGGAGCTGGTCGACTACCCAGCGACCCGCGCGCTGTTGGCGCAGCTGCGCCCGGACTTTATCTTTCACCTGGCGGCCCAATCGATCGTGCAACGGGCCCTGCAGGACCCGGAAGCCACGCTGGTCAATAATATCGTCGGCGAATTGAATGTGCTGCGGGCGGTCCAGGAGCTGGCGCTCCCTGCGCGGATTTTGCTCGTGGGCAGTAGTGAAGAGTATGGGCATGTGCAGCCCGAAGACCTGCCGGTCGACGAGGACACGCCGTTTCGCCCGGAGAACCCGTATGCGGTGAGTAAGATCGCCCAGGATATGCTGGGGCTGCAATATTTCCAGGCCTATCAGCTGGCCGTGGTGCGTGTGCGGCCGTTTAACCATATCGGGCCGGGCCAGGGCGAGCAGTTTGTCACGGCGGCTTTTGCGCGCCAGGTGGCCGCGATCGAGGCGGGGCGCCAGGACCCCGTCCTGCGCGTCGGCAACCTGAGCGCCGAGCGCGACTTCACCGATGTCCGCGACATGGTGCGCGCCTACTACCTGGCGATCACCCAGGGGGTGCCCGGCGCCGTCTATAACCTGGGCTCCGGGCAGGCGACGTCGATCGCCAGCATCCTGGACACGCTGCTGGCGATGAGCACCGTCGACGTGCGCATCGAGCGCGACCCGGCGCGGCTGCGGCCGGCCGACGTGCCGCGGATTGTCTGCGATCCGCGGCGCTTCCAGGCGCTGACGGGCTGGCAGCCCACGATCCGCTTGACCACGGCCCTGTCTGATATCCTGGACGATTGGCGGCAGCGCGTGCTGGCCGAACCGCCCCCGGCCCCGCAGGGGGACCCGGGGCCCGCATAGCCGCGGCTATTAACGGAGGAGATGCTTTGCGAGTTTTAATTACCGGGATTACTGGGTTCGTGGGCAGCCATATGGCCGACATGCTGTTCCCCCGCAGCGATATTGAATTGTTTGGGACCTACCGGCGCCGCAGCCGGCTGGATAACCTGGAGAATCTGCTGCCGCACCTGAACCTGATCGAGGTGGGCGTCTCCAGCGTACAGACCATCCGGGCCGCTTTCTTGCCCGGCAAGATCAATATGGTCAACACCGACCTGGTCGACGCTTTCAGCGTGCAGAAGCTGATCGGTGCCGTGCGCCCGGATCGGATCTTCCATCTCGCGGCCCAGTCCTTCGTCCCCACCTCCTGGAATGCCCCGGCCGAAACGCTGACAACCAATATCCTGAGCCAGCTGAACATTTTCGAGGCCGTGCGCGAGCTGCGGAACGGCGCCCCGGGCGATCAGGCCGGGGTGGACCCCTTGATCCAGATCGCCGGCTCGTCTGAGGAATATGGCCTCGTCCTGCCCGACGAAGTGCCGATGACC
>DATGEF010000443.1:0-15187 GCA_035310405.1 Chloroflexia bacterium
GGTTCCATGTGCAGTGCTTCGTTAAAGCGATTAAAGTAGTTAAACAGCCCCACCGCGGCCGCGATCTCCACGACTTCGCCATAATCGAAGTGCCGGCGGAGCGCGGCCCAGGTCGCGTCGTCCACCGAGTGGGCATCGCGGGTCATGCGGTCGGCGAATTCCAGGGCCGCCTGCTCAGCGGGGGTAAACAGATCGCGGTGGGCGGTCCACTCGGCCAGGGCGGCAATTTTAGCGGCCGGCGTGTCGAGCCGCCTTAACAAGGCGGTATGGGAGGCCAGTCAGTAGGCACAGCTATTCAGGTGGGAGACGCGCACCACGCAGAGCTCTTTGAGTTGCGTCGGCACGGTGCCCTCGTTCAGCACGGCCGTCATATGGGCATTGGCCGTGCGCGCAATCGCCGATCGGTAGGCCATCGTGCGGAACATGTTCGGGATATTGCCGCGGGTGGCGAGGAAGCGGTCGAACACCGCCCGCATCTCGGGATCGACAGCACCAGGGTCCACCAGGGGGATTCGGGGGCCAGACATCGCGTGTTGCTCCTCTCCAGGCTGGACGGCAGCAGCCGCGCTGAGGATCAGCTGATCGGTTGTCGATCGTAGCTTACCAGGCAGGAGCCACGCTGTCAAGCCCGGGTGGGCGTCCTCCCGCCCTGCTCTCCCTATACAAGCGGACATTTGCCGTGCCGGGCACCCCGTGGGCATCCTGCGGCGAACCAGTTGCGCGCCGCCGGCGATCTGTGTACACTATGGAACAGGCGAGTTGGCTGAATTAAGCAATGTCAGAGGTAAGCTGTGAACACGCCGCAAGACAGCGACCTGGCGGGGTTCAAGGAAGCGGTGCGCCGGGAATGGGCCGACAGTGAAACCGTGAGGGCCTGGCGCAAATGGCACCTGTTCTTTGCCCGCCAGAGCGCGGCCGCCACCGTGGCCATCGTCGAAGCTGCCCAGGTGGGGCCGGGCATGGACGTGCTGGACCTGGCGAGCGGCACGGGCGAACCCGCGCTCACGCTCGCGCGGCTGGTAGGGCCCGCCGGCCACGTCACCGCCACGGATCTGGTTCCCGAGATGCTGGCCATCGCCGCCGAGACCGCCCGGCAGCAAGGGCTTGGCAACCTCACCTGCCAGGTCGCCGACGCCGAGGATCTGCCCTTTGCCGCCGCGCGTTTCGACGCCGTCACCTGCCGGCTGGGCGTGATGTTCTTCCCCAATTACGCCCAGGCCCTTCGCGAAACTTACCGCGTCTTGAAGCCAGGCGGCCGCGCCGCTTTTCTGGCCTGGGGACCCTTCGACCAACCCTTCTTCACCAGCACGGCCGGGATCGTGATGCAATACAGCGCCATGCCCGCGCCCGCCCCCGGCACGCCCGGACGCTTCCGGTTCGCGGAGGAAGGCACGCTCGCGGCGGCCTTGCGCGACGCCGGCTTCCAGGAGGTGCGCGAAACCAGGCTCAACATCCCCTGGCCGTCGGGTTCGGTCGCCGAAGCCTGGGAAAGCACGCGCGACATGCGCGCGCCGTTCCGCCACCTGCTCAGCAGCCTGCCGCAAGACGAACGCGACCGGGTGCAGGCCGCGATCTACGCGGCGATCCACCAATACGAGACCGGTGGCGAAGTCGTCTTTCCGGTGGTTATGGCGCTGGTGTCGGGACGGAACGGCTAGATCAATACCAGGGTGTTTCAGAGCCGCGTTGATCGTCGACAGGAGTGGATAGGGCGGTACGCTTTATGCTGAGTCTGCTGTTCACAGCGCACATTGCGCCTACAGCTAAGAAGGAGGCAAAACTATGGCTGATGAGATGAATAATCCACCCGACGACGCCGCGGTCCCGGGCGAGGAGCTGGGCCACCAGACCCCGCGCCAGCCGCACGGGCTCGTCGACAGTATCATGAACCTGGGGAGCGAGGCGGGGCAAAAGCTCGGCCACGCCCTCGAACACCTGGTCCACGGCGCCGAGAACGTGCCGACGGACCTGGGCCACGAGGTGGCCCACGACTCGCACAACCTCGCCGTCGGCATCCATAACACGGTGGTCGGCGGCGCCCAGCATGTGGAGTCGGGCGCCGGCCACCTGCTCCATCCCGTCTCCCCCGCCCCGCCGACCGGGAACGCGGCGGACAGCGTACAGGCGGCCGATGTGCCGCCGGCGGACGGCGAGACCACTGTGTAGCGCCCACCCCGACGCACAGGCCGGCTGCGCAGGGCGGCCGGCCTGTGGTCATCTCGGGGCTTGCGTAACGCGATCCGCGCCACTAAATTGGAGTACTCTTGGACTCAGACGGCAATGTCGATGGCTTCCCGCCGTTGCAGATCACACGAAAAACCGGCCAGGAGCCATTTTTGCGAAACGGGCGCCGCGTTGATGCTACGCTACTCGATTTTTGGCGCTGGGCGATGTCGAATCTGGTCGGGAACACGGCGCGGGGCGTCCTGGCCGAGTACATCGTCGGGTGCGCCCTCGGCTTAACGGACGGCGTCCGCATCGAATGGGATGCTTATGACCTCAAGACCCCGTCCGGCATCAAGGTCGAAGTGAAGTCGGCGGCGTACCTGCAATCCTGGTATCATAAGAAACTCTCGCGTATTATCTTCAGTATTCGTCCGGCGCGGAACTGGGATGCGGCCACCAACGTGCTGGCGTCCGAGACTCGGCGGCAAGCCGACATCTATGTCTTCTGCATCTTGAGCCACCAAGACAAATCCACGATCGATCCGCTGAACCTGGATCAATGGGAGTTCTATTTGCTGCGGGCGGCGGCGCTGGATGCACAGCTTCCCACACAGCGCACGCTCAGTCTCGGCCGCCTGCTGACTCTGGCGCCCCTGCGGGCCACCTACGACGAGTTGGCCGCGGGGGTGGCGGAGCTCAGCCGATAAGGGAACCGCCAGGGACGACACCGCCATTACCGGCGGGGGAGAGCCGTGCAGCATCCCGCCGACTATCTGTGGTATAATGAGCTAGAACATTTGAGCGTCTGCCGCCCTAGCAGGAGAAGGCCGCCCCATGCCCGCCCGCCCCCAGAGCAAGATCATGTATGTCTGCCAGCAGTGCGGCAGCGAATCGCCGAAGTGGCAGGGCCGCTGCCCCGATTGCGGCGAGTGGAACAGCTACGCGGAGATCACCGTCGAAGGATCGTCGGCGGGAGCCGTCACGCGGGCCGCCGCCCTCCTGCGCGCCGAGGGCGGCAAGCCGATCGCGCTGCCCGACGTCAGCGCGGACGCCTTTCCCCGCCTGGTCGTGCCGGGCGCGGAGTTCAACCGGGTGCTCGGCGGCGGCATCGTCCCTGGCTCGCTCGTGCTCATGAGCGGCGACCCGGGCATCGGCAAGTGCGTCGCGGGCAGCACCCGGGTGCTCGACCCGACCACCGGCGACTTCCTGCCCATCGGGGCCTGGCAGGCGCGCCTGCGCCCGGTCGTGGCCATCAACCCCGCCACCCGGGACCTGGCCCCCGCGCCGGCCAGTGCCTTCCACGCCCGCGGCACTCATCCCATCGTCGAGGTCACGACGGCGCTGGGGCACACGCTCCGTTGCACCCCCGACCACCCGCTCCTCACCCCCGCCGGCTGGCAACCGGTCCGCGCCGTGCGGCCGGGGGACCGCATCGCCGCGCCCCGCGCCCTGCCCTATTTCGGGCAGGAGCCCTTGCCGGACCCCACCATCCGGCTGCTGGCCGCGATCCTCGGCCACGACACCCCGGAACACTGGCCGGCCGCGACGCAGGCCGTCCCCTCCTGCATCTTCCGCTTGCCGCGCCCCCAGCTCGCCCTCTTCCTCCATACCCTGTTGACGCGCGGCGGATCGGTCGCCGTCCCTACAGCGGAGGGGGCCGGCATTTCTTATGCCACCCCCAGCCGGCAGCTCGCAGCAGATGTACAACACCTCCTCCTGCGCTTTGGGCTCGTCGCCACCTGCCGGCGGGTCAATCACCCGGCCGCGACCGCCTACGAGGTTACCGTGCCGGGCGCCAGCCACATCCAGCGATTCCGGGTCGAGAGGGGGATGCGGGGCCGCGCGGATCGCCCCGTGCGGCCGGCGGCCCCGCGGGCCACCGGCGCGGATGATCCCCGGCTGTGCCCAAGCCGGGATCTTGTCACGCTGAGCGCCGCGCAGACGGACTCTACACGGGTCCGAGACGGATTCTTCACTGCGTTCAGAATGACAATTGCCGCACCCCCCGGCGGCCGCGCTGACTTGGTCACAGCCCTGCTGGATGATCCCGAAGCGCCGGTCGACGGCGATGTGTACTGGGATACGCTCGCGGCGATCGAGCCGGCGGGCGCCGCCCCGGTCTATGACCTGACCGTGCCGGGGCCGGCGAATTTCGTGGCCAACGATCTCCTGGTGCATAACTCCACGATCCTGCTGAGCGTGAGCGCGCAGCTGGCCACCGGCGGGCGCAAAGTGCTGTATGTGTCGGCCGAGGAGTCGATCCAGCAGATCAAGCTGCGCGCCGACCGCCTGGGACTGGACCAGCGCGATCTTTACCTGCTGGGGGAAAGCGATCTCGACACGGTGCGCACCCATGTCGCCAACATGAAGCCGGGGCTGGTCGTCATCGACTCGATCCAGACCGTGTTCCTGCCCGAACTGACCTCGACGGCCGGCAGCGTCACCCAGGTGCGCGAATCGACGGCCGCGCTGATGAAGCAGGCCAAAAGCTCCCATATCCCCATGTTCCTGGTCGGCCATGTGACCAAAGACGGCAATATTGCTGGGCCGCGCGTGCTGGAGCATATGGTCGACGCCGTGCTCTACCTGGAGGGCGACCGCTTCCACCAGTACCGGTTGCTGCGCAGCGTCAAGAACCGCTTCGGCTCGACCAACGAGGTCGGCGTGTTCGAGATGGCGACCGAGGGCCTGATCGAAGTGCCCAATCCCTCCGCGGCGTTCCTGGCCGAGCGCAGCAGCGGCGTGCCCGGGTCGACGGTCGCCGTGACCATGGAGGGCACACGGCCGCTGCTGGTCGAAGTGCAGGCGCTGACCACGCCGAGCGCCACGGGCATGCCGCGCCGCACGGCCAATGGTATCGACAACAACCGCATGCACCTCTTGCTGGCCGTGCTCACCAAGCGGATGGGCCTGCCGCTGTATAACCAGGATGTGTACGTCAACGTGGTTGGGGGCCTGAAGATCGACGAGCCCGCCGTCGACCTGGCCGTCGCCGTGGCCATTGCATCCTCGTTCAAGAATGTGCAGGTCGATCCCGAGCTGGCGGTCATCGGCGAAGTGGGCCTGTCGGGCGAGCTGCGCAGCGTCGGCCAGCTGGAGCGGCGCCTGAACGAGGCGGCCAAGCTCGGCTTCCGCCGCGCCATCTACCCGAAAACGGGCCGCACCCCGCGCGTCGACAGCGGCATCCAGGCCCGCGCCGTCGCCGGCCTGCCCGACGCCATCGAGGCGGCCCTCACGGCGTGACGAAGGACCGGGGACGAGTTTTGAGTTTTGAGTTTTGAGTTTTGAGTTGTCGGATACGGACGACTGACGACTGACGACTGACGACTACCGACTGACGACTGACGACTACCGACTGACGACTCGTCCGAGGAGCAAGCATGGACCCGTGGGCGCGGTATGCCCGGCAGATGGTGCTGCCGGGCGTGGGACGGGCGGGGCAGGAGCGGCTGGCCGGGGCGTGGGTGGCGATCCTGGGGCTGGGCGCGCTCGGGTCGGCGCTGGCCGCCAGCCTGACGCGGGCGGGGGTCGGCGGGCTGCGGCTGATCGACCGGGATTACCTGGAGCTGCATAACCTCCAGCGCCAGAGCCTCTACACCGAAGCCGACGTCGCCGCGGCCCTGCCCAAGGCAGTGGCGGCCGCCGCGCACCTGGCGGCGATCAACAGCGGCGTCGCGCGCGAGTCGCGGGTGGTCGACGTGACGGCCGAGAATATCGCCGACCTGCTGGCCGGCACCGACCTGGTGCTGGACGCGACCGATAACTTTGCGGCGCGCTACTTGCTCAACGACGCCTGCGTGCAGGCCGGCCGGCCCTGGATCTATAGTGGGGTGCTCGGCACCGCCGGTATGGTCATGGCCGTGCAGCCGGGGCAGACGGCCTGCCTGCGCTGCGTCTTCCCGGAGCCGCCGCCGCCGGGCAGCAGCCCGACCTGCGAGACTGCGGGGGTGCTGGGGCCGGCGGTGCAGGTGGTGGCCGGGCTGGCCGCGGCGGCGGCGCTGCAGTTGGTGCTCGGCGCCACGCCGCCCGCGGGTCTGCTGGCCCTGGACGTCTGGACCGGGCACTTTGATCGCCTGGGCCCGGGCGCGCCGGACCCGGCCTGCCCGGCCTGTGGCCGGCGCGAGTTCGCGTTCCTCGGCGGCGGCGCCCGCGCCAGCCTGGCGGACACCCAGCTCTGTGGCCGGCAGACCGTCCAGGTGCGCGTCGCCGGGGGCGCGATCGACCTGGCGCCGCTGGCCGCCCGCTGGCGGGCCACGGCGCCCGGCCAGGTGCTGGCCAATCCCTACCTGGTGCGCCTGACGCTCCCCGCGCCCGCCGGCGCCGCGGACCAGACGCTGACCTTGTTTCCTGATGGCCGGGCCATCGTCCAGGGCACCGACGACCCGGCCCTGGCCCGCAGCCTGGTCGCCCGCTATGTCGGGTATTGAATCGGTCGCAAGACCGATGCCCCGCCGCGCGCCTGCGGCTATACTGAAGAAGGCGGCGCGATCCGCGCCCACCCCCAACGACCCCGGCGACACTCTCCAACCGCGAAAGGAGCCGACAATGAAAACAATCGCTTATGGCTCGTACTCCCCTGGCGTGACCAACGCGGGGGTGCTTCTCTAGCAGAGTGCGCCTGGTAACGATACGCATGTAACTCCGGCCCCAGCGGGCTGGATCCTGCGGCCACGGGTGCAAGTCTGCTCCGTGGCCGCGTTTTTATCGCCGGCCGCGGATGCCCTGTGCTCCGTGGCCGGTGCCTTTCCGCCGGCCCTGGAATCGCCCAGGGCCGGCGATGTTTTACCGAGATCGTGCTTACTCGTGCTTTAAGGAGCAACGCATCCATGAGTTTGAAATACTTCGCGGATTATCTCCAAGAGTGGGAAAAGGATCCGGATTCGCGGCCCCGCAGCCGGCGGGCGGCGAGCATCAAGCGGCGGCACCGCCAGGCGGAGATGCGGGAAACCCTGGTCGAGTCGGGGGACAATGCCGGGGGCGGCTTCAACCCATCGTTCTCCTCGTCACGACACGAGCGCGAATGGATCCTGACCTACCTGGGGCCGTTCTACGACGACCAACTGATCGCCGATGTGCTCCGCCAGGTCAAAGGGGGGAAAGAGGCCAATGTTTACTGCTGCCAGGCGCATGCCGCCACCGGGCTCGCGCTGATCGCCGCGAAAGTCTACCGGCCACAGATGTTCCGTAACCTGCGCAACGACGCCCGCTACCGGCAGGGGCGCGCGGTGCGCGACGAGGAGGGCAAAGCGGTTTGGGGCCGCCGCGAGCAGGTCGCCCTGACCAAGAAGACCCGCTACGGGCAGGACCTACGGCATACCGCCTGGCTGCTCAACGAGTTCGAGACGCTGCGCCGGCTCCACGCCGCCGGGCTGGATGTGCCCCAGCCCCTGGCGTACAATGACAACGCGATCCTGATGGAGTACCGCGGGGCCGCGCTCCAGCCGGCCCCCCTGCTCAGCGAGGTGTCCCTGGCGCCGGACGAGGCCCGGCCGCTTTTCGATCGCCTGATCTGGAACGTCGAGCAGATGCTGGCCTGTGACCGGGTGCATGGCGACCTGTCCGCCCACAACATCCTCTACTGGGACGGCACGGCCACGATCATCGACTTCCCGCAGGCGGTCGACCCGGCCATTAACCCGGACGCCTTCGAACTGCTGGCGCGGGACGTCGTGCGCCTCTGCCAGTACTTTGCGCGCTGGGGCGTCGTGGCCGATGCCGCGGCGCTGGCCGCCGACCTCTGGCAGCGCATGATCCCGGCGGAGCGCGACGCCCGCCTGGCCGGAGAGGTCCCGATCTAAGCACGCCGGTTGGCGGCCGCGATTCTTACCAAATTTTAATCTCGCTTTGTGGCGATTCTGAGTTTGCGGCGGCATAATAGACTTCAGACGAATGTGAGACGAAGGCAGACAAATCGCGTGACATGAGGACTCCTTCCTGTAGAGCAGAAACCCCCGCGTCTGGGCCGGCGCGGGGGTTTCTGTATCCATCCCTCCGCCTTTTGACCCATCCGACCCCAGTGGCGACCTGCTATAATATCCACAGATGTCTGGCATCCCGAAGCACAAGGTTTTCGCCTATATCACCCACGGCGGCCGACTGCTGGTCTTCCGGCACCCCGACGTGCCGGCGGCGGGCATCCAGGTGCCGGCCGGGACGTTGGAGCCCGGGGAAGACCCGGCGGCCGGCGTGCTCCGTGAGGCCTATGAGGAGACCTGGCTGTCCGGGCTGCAGCTGGACTGCTTCCTCGGCCTGCAGATCTGGGACATGACCGCCTACGGGCGGGCCGAGATCCACCACCGGCATTTCTACCACTTGCGCTGCCCCGGCCGGCCGCCGGCCGCCTGGCGCCACTGGGAAACAACCCCATCCGACGGCTCCCCCGCGCCGATCGCTTTCGACTTTTTCTGGGCCCCTGTGCCCGCCGGCGTGCCCCGGTTGATCGCCGGGCACGATGGGCTGGTGCCCGAACTCATCCGCGTGCTCGGCCTGTAAGCCGGCCCGCGCCCGCGCTAGGAGGTTTCCATGCGCTACGGTTTCGTGATTCCCCATAACGATGTGCAGACCTGCCCGGCGCTGGCGGCCGAGGCGGAGGCCGCGGGCTGGGATGGGATCTTCATCCCCGACTGCATCGCGATCGATGTCGCCGGCCTGGATGCCATGCCGGCCTATGATCCCTGGATCGTGCTGGCCGCGATGGCGCTCCAGACTCAGCGGATCGCCCTGGGGCCCATGCTGACGCCGCCCGCCCGCCGGCGGCCCTGGAAGCTGGCGCAGGAGGCCGTGACCCTCGACCACTTATCGCATGGGCGGCTGATCCTCTCGGTGGGGCTCGGGGCGGCGGCCGACGACGCCGGGTTCTACCGGGTGGGGGAGCCCATGGATCTCAAGGTTCGGGCGCAATTGCTGGACGAAAGCCTGGCGATCGTGAGCGGGCTCTGGAGCGGACAACGGCTCACGTACCAGGGGCTGCACTATCAGGTGCAGGACATGCAGTTACTGCCCCGCCCCGTGCAGGTGCCCCGGATTCCGATCTGGGTCGTGGGGCGCTGGCCGGGGCCGAAATCGATGCAGCGCACCCTGCGCTGGGACGGGGTGCTGCCGGCCAAGCAAGCGGGCGCGCTGACCCCGGACGATATCGCGGCCATCCGGGCGTTCGCGGCCCAGGAACGCGGCGCGGCCGGGGCCTTCGATATTGTCGTCGAAGGGAGCACGCCGGGCGACGATCCCGCGCGGGCCGGCGCGATCGTGCGCCCCCTGGCCGCGGCCGGGGCCACCTGGTGGCTGGAAGCGATGTGGTCGGCGCCCAACGGGCTGGAGGACCAGCGCCGGCGCATCCGGCAGGGCCCGCCGCGCAGCGCCTGACCGCGCTGTGGGTTACGGCACGCGCGGAGGCGTGACCCGGGTCGCCGGGAGGGCGACAACCTGGTCGTGCCCGTCCGCGCGGACCGTCAGCAGGCCACTCACCGCCTCGTTTACCGTGAGCGACGGGGTGCCGGGGCCGCGCACGGCCATATAGCTGTAGGGCCGGCTCATGCCGGCCGGGAGGCCGGCCATGGGCCGCATATCCATGACCCCCCCTTGCGGGCTGGTGTCGAGCACGGTCTGGCCCTCGCCGTTTTTGAGCACCAGGCGGGTGGCCGTCAGATCCTGGATGGCCGCGGCACTCGTGTTTTGGGCCGTGAACTGGATGCGGACTTCGAGGTTTTGCGCCACACTAAAGCTGGTCACCTCGATCGCCACCGCCGGGGCGCCGGTCGGCGCGGCCGCGGCGGCCGGCGTCGGGCTCGCGTCGGGCCCGGCCGGCCCGGCCGGCGTGGGGCTCGGTTCCGCGTTGCCTGGGGCGGTGGGCGTCGCCATAGTGGCCTCCGTGACGGTAGGCGCGGGGGTCGCATCGGCCGGGCCGCCCCCGCTCGACGTCCCGCAGGCGCTCAGAATCAGCCCCGCCACGGCGAGTGCCCCGAGCCCTCTCCAGCGCTGTGCGATCGGCATCGCTATTCCCCCCCTGGCTGCGCGCGATGGCGCGGTTCCGAGCGCCCTTAATGGACGCGGCTCGCGTAGCCGGCCCAGTACTTTTCGCGTAACTCCGTCTTGACGACCTTGCCCGTGCCCGTCTTGGGAAACTCGGGGACGATCTCCACGGCTTTGGGATGCTTGAAGCGGGGCAGCCGTTCGCCGGCAAACGCGGCCAGTTCCTCCGGCGTCGCGGTATGGTCGGGCTTGAGCACAATCAGGGCGATCGGGACCTCGCCCCAGCGATCGTCGGGGGCGGCGATCACCGCGGCCTCCAGCACGGCCGGATGCTGGTAGAAGACATCCTCGATCTCCACAGACGAGATATTTTCGCCGCCGCTGATGATGATGTCTTTCTTGCGGTCTTTGATCTGGAGGTAGCCCTCGGCGTCGATCGTCGCCAGGTCGCCGGTATGGAACCAGCCCCCGGCCAGCGCCCGCTCCGTATCATCGGGGAGGTTATGATAGCCTTTCATCACGTTATCGCCGCGGGCCAGGATCTCGCCGATCTGCTGGCCGTCCGGGGCCACGTCGTGCCCGTCGGGGTCGACGACGCGGATCTCGATGCCGACGCCGGGCAGGCCGGTCATCGCCTTGCGGTCATAGAGCTCGGCGGCGGGGTGATCGGCCAGGGTGCTTTTGATCGTGGCGACCGTGAGCAGCGGGCAGGTCTCGCTGAGGCCATAGCCGACAAAGCAGTCGACGTTCATCTGCGTGCGCGCGGCGGCGATCAGGCTGGGGGGCGGCGGGGCGCCGCAGATCAACACCCATTGCAGGCTGGAGAGATCGTACTTGTGGCGCTCCGGGCAGTTGAGCAGGGCGCTGAGCATGGTCGGCACCATGCCCATCGCGGTGACCCGGTCGCGCTCGATGGCCTGGCACACGAGCAGTGGGTCGAACCGCGAGATCACTGACATGGTGCCGCCGACGCAGACCATGTAATGCGGGGTGCCCCAGGCGTTGACGTGGAACAGCGGCACGGAGCCGACCAGGGCGATATCGCGGTCGGTGATGCCGAGCGTAATCAGGCAACTGTAGGCGTGCAAGAAGAGATTGCGATGGGTCAGCTCAACCCCCTTCGGCCGGCCGGTCGTGCCGCTGGTGTAGAACAGCTCGGCGACGGCGTTCTCGTCGATCTGGTCAAAGGCGATGTCGTCGCTCGCGGCGCCGGCCAGCAGCTGCTCATAGCTCAGGGTGTGGCCGGGCACGTCCTCGCCCAGCATGATCAGGTGCTTGAGTCCGGGCACGGCATCGCGCAGCCCGAAGCCGAGCGCGGTGAATTCCGGCCCGACGATCAGGGCCTGGACGGCGGCATCGGCCAGGATATAGGCCAGGTCTTGCGGACGGAGGCGGACGTTCAGCGGCAGCAGCACGAACCCGGACGGCAACACGCCAAAGTAGGCTTCCAGAATCTCGTGGTTGTTCAGGCCGAGGTAGGCGATGACCGCCCCCCGCGCCAGGCCCAGGTCCTGCATGGCGTGGCCGAACCGGTTGGTGCGCTCCTTGTATTGCCGGTAGGTGAACCGCTTCTCGCCGTTGATGATCGCGGCCTTGTCGGGATAGATCGCGGCGGCGCGGTTCAGGAAACGCGTCGGGGTCAAGGGCAGTTCCATCGTCAACCTCCTTGTCGCTGAGCGGGGCCGGGTGCTGGGTATTGGGCATGTTGGGCATGTTGGTGCTGATGCTGTTAGTATAGAACCCGCCTTTCGGGCTGTCAAGCCCGGCCCGTCCCTGGGGGGCGCGGCAGCATTCCTAGCCCCCCACCCCTTCCCGAACGCAGTTCAGGAGCGGACCGATCGTGGCTGGCAAGAGGCGCAGAACACGAGTCCGCCGGCAGCACTCATGCGGACTGGGGGAGAGGGCTCGGCCCTCGACGCTCGTGCCGCGCGGGTGGGCGGCGGGAGGACGCCAGGTCGTGAGGCGAGTATTGCGAGGGCCGAGCCCTCTCCCCCAGACGCTTCCGGCGCAGGCCCTGGCCCAGCACCGCCGCCCCGTTGCAGCTCCGATCGGTCCGCTCCTGAACCGAACGCAGGAAGGGGCGCCGACGGTTGCGTCAGCCGCTCATCCCGATCCCCGGCCCCTGCCTTCTGATCCCTGGCCAGTCCCCGCGCCGGCGCGCGCGCCGGCGCGGGGACTGGCCAGGGGCCATTGCAAGACGACGATGGCCCCCAGGATCAGGGCGGCGCCGAGGATCTGGCCGGGGCCGATCGTTTCGCCGAGCACCAGCGCGGCCAGGATCAGCGTGACGGCGGGCTCCACCGTGCTCAAGATGCTGGCCCGCGCCGGGCCCAAGCGGGCGAGGCCGGTGACGAAGGCGGCCACCGGCAAGACGGTGCAGACCAGCGCGATAGCGATTACGGCGGCCCAGCCGCCGGGGGTCACGCGCCAGTCCAGGCGGCCGGTGGCCAGGCCGGCGCCGCCAAACACGGCGGCGGCCGCGCTGATGATGTAGGTCGCGGCGACGAGCGGGGGCACCCCGGCCGTGATCGGGGTCCCGGCGATGATGTAGAGGGAGTAGATGATGGCGGCGGCCAGCGCCCAGGCGACGCCGGCCGGGTCGAGGGACCCCTGGCCGAGCAAGGCGGCGGGGCCCCCGAGCACCAGGACGCAGCCGGCCGAGGCGAGCCCGAGCGCGCCGCCACTCGCGCGGGTAAACGGGTGCTTGAGCAGCAGCCAGGCGAGCACACTGACCAGGGCCGGATAGGTGTAGAGCAGCAGGCCCGTCGTGGCCGCGGGGATGGTTTGCAGGGCGGTGAAGAACGAAAAGGCCTGCCCGACATAGCCGAGCGCACCCATCAGCAGCAGCCCGGCCAATTGCCGGCGCGTGACCCACGGCGATAGGCGGCGCACGGCGACCAGCGCCCAGAGGACGACGGCGGCCAGACTGAAGCGCACGGCCAGCAGCGTCGGCACGGTGAGCCCGCCGCTATAGGCCAGCTTGCCGAAAATCGCCATGGCACCGAAGCCGGCCGCCGAGGCCAGGAGCCAGAGCACGCCGGGATCGAGCCAGCCGGCACGGGCGGTATCCGCTATGTGGGCGCTTGCCGATCGGGCCACGGGGCCACCTCCACCCTCAGTGTACAACAAATGGCACACTCCTTGCTTTTAGGGCAGGAGATGAGTGCGAACAATTGGAATAAACCGCGGCATGGCACCGAGCTGCAGGATGCCGAGAAGCCTTTCGGGGTGCCGAGCATGCTGCCGAGCCCGACCAAGCCGCCGGATCACCCGGTGAGCATCACGACGGGCACGGTGGTCCGCATCTGCCTGGTGATCTTAGGCGTCCTGCTCGGCGCCTATGGCATTTACCGCATTTTGCCCGTCTTGCTGCTGCTGCTGATCGCCATCATGCTGGCGACGGCGATCGAGCCCGTGGTCAACAGCCTGCGCCGGGGGCCGTTCAGTCGCAGCCAGGGCGTGCTGATTGTCTATAGTGGGATTTTTGCGATCCTGGTCCTGATCGGCTGGCTGGTGATCCCGGTCTTCATCAACCAGGTGGGCGAAGTGCTGGGCCGGCTGCCGACCTATATCCAGAAATCGCACGACTGGGCCGCCAGCATCCACGATCCCTTTTTGCGCGCGCGGGCCCTGGACGCCGCGGACGCCATCAACTCGGTGATGCCCAGCGCGGCGCCCACGCCCAAGACCGGGACCGCGGCTGAGCAGGCGGCCAGCTTCAGCCAGGCTGTGTTGGGCCTGGCCGAGGGGGCGCTGTCGGTGATCATCGTGTTCGTCGTCGCCTTCTACTGGATGACGGAGCGCACGCTGATCAAGCGCTGGTGTGTGTCGCTGCTGCCGGCCGACCGCGGCAATCGGGTGGGCCACGTCTGGGATGAGATCGAGGTCAAGGTGGGCGGCTGGGTGCGCGGGCAGCTGACGCTGATGGGGCTGGTCGGGCTGATCAGTGCCGTCGGCTACTTTGGCCTGGGCGTCCACTATTGGCCCGCCCTGGCCCTGTTTATCGCCGTGGCCGAGGCGATCCCGCTCGTCGGTCCCTATATCGGCACGGCGCCCGCCATCCTGATCGCGCTGGTGCAGCCGGGCAATGATGGGCTGCCCGGGCTGCTGAATATGGGCGATTTTGGGGGCGTCCTGCGGGCGGCGCTGGTCGCGGTCTTTGCTGTGGTCCTACAGACGATCGAGGGCAACGTGCTGGTGCCCCGGGTCATGCGCAACAGTGTGGGCATCAGCGCGCTCGCGGTCATCGTGAGCCTGCTGATCGGCTCGGCCCTGGCCGGCCTGGCCGGCGCCATCCTGGCGGTGCCGCTGGCCGGGGCCATCCAGGTCGTCGTCGGCGATCTACGCACGGCAGCCCAGGTCAAGGCGCAAGAGGAGCGGCGCCTGGTCGTCGACGAAGCCGAAAAAGCGGCAGTGTCCCAGATCATCCTCCCGGGGGCCGACGAGGGCGCGCCGGGCTACCAGCCGTAGCGCTCTTCTTTCCAGGGGTCGCCGCGCATGTGGTAGCCGGCTTCTTCCCAGAAGCCCGGGGCATTTTGGGCCATGAATTCCAGGCCCCGCACCCACTTCGCACTCTTCCAGAAATAGAGGTGCGGGACGACCAGCCGCAACGGCCAGCCGTGCTCCAGCTCCAGCTCCTGGCCCTCCGCCTTATGGGCAAAGAGCACATCATCCTGCAGCAAATCGTCCAGCGGCAGGTTGGTGGTGAAGCCGTTCTCGGCATGGACCATGACGAACTGCGCCGCGGGCTGCACCTGGACCTGGCGCAGGACTTCTTTGAAGGGCACCCCCTCGAAGTTGAGGTCAAAGCGGGTCCAGCGGGTGACGCAGCTGATGTCCCGGTTGATCGTCATTTTCGGCAGGGCCTGGAATTCGTCCCAGGTCCAGACCACCGGCTTGTCGACCAGGCCCCAGACGCGGAAATTCCAGTCCTTGAGCTGGCGGCGGGGCACCGGGCCGTAATGGAGCACCGGCCACTTATCGGTCAGCGTCTGACCGGGCGGCAGCCGTTTCTTCAGCTCGTCCGGCGTGTACCGGCTTTTCGGACCGCGCC
>DATGEF010000444.1:0-3394 GCA_035310405.1 Chloroflexia bacterium
TCGGCGGGCGCTAGCTGCTGGGGCGCTAGCTGCTGGTTAAGAGTCATGTGCGTCGTCCTCGTTCTCTCTGCGTGCCTCTTGGCCGCTGATTGCTAATGATCTGGCGCGGGGCTGGTGGTGTCCACGTGCCGTATGAGATAAGTGTAGCGCGCCAGGATTGCAGGAGGACGGGGGAATGATTAGAAATGGGTGAGAAGGTGTACCGGAGGCGGGACGCGCCTGCAGCCCGCCGGCCGCGCGGCGCCCAGAGTTCAGGAGCGGACAGATAATGCCGGGCACAAAGCGCAGAACGCGAGTACGCCGGCCTGGGTGGTGACGGAGGGGATGCGCCGTCCTGCGGACTGTGGGAGAGGGCTCTGCCCTCGAAATACTCGCTGCACGACCAGGCGCGGGATCAGCACCCACCCGCGCGGCTAGAGCTTCGAGGGCAGAGCCCTCTCCCACAGACGCTTCAGGCGCGGGCCATAGCCCAGCACCGATGCCCCGTTGCCTGTCCGATCGGTCCGCTCCTGAACGCCTGGGCGCGGGGGCGGGCGCGCAAGGCGGGGCCGCCGGCGCCTCAGCGGCGGGCGGCCTCCGACACCCGCCCCACGTCGGGGGCCGGGGCGCCCGGGGCGCGCGGCAGCCGAATGGTGAAGCAGGTGCCGCCCGGCGCGGCGGACTGGACCGCGATCTGCCCGCCGTGCGCCTCGACCAGGGCGCGCACGATAGATAAGCCCAGGCCGCTGTTGCCCGTGGCGCGGGTGCGCGAGGCGTCGCCCCGGTAGAAGCGCTCGAAGATGTGGGGCAGGTCTGCGGCCGCGATGCCACTGCCCGTGTCCTGGACCGTGATCTGCACGGCTGCCCCGTCGATCGCCCCGCCCACCGTAACCGTGCCGCCCACCGGCGTGTGGCGCACGGCGTTATCCAGTAGATTGAGCACGATCTGCTTGATCTGCCCCCCATCCCCCATGATCCACAGCGGTGCTGCGCATGTGCAAGTGAGGGCGACGTCGCGCTCTTCCGCTAAGATGCGCATTTGCGTCACCGCCGCCTGTAACGTGGCCGCGGCGTCCATGCGGCCGCGCCGGGTCAGCAGCACGGCGGGGTCCTCCGTGCTGTCGAGACGCGAGAGCAGGAGCAGGTCGTTGACCAGGCGGTTCAGCCGCTCGAGCTCGCCGTTGATCGCCCCGGCCGATTGCTCGATCACGCGGGTATCGTTACCATGGGCCCCGATCATCAGGATCTCCGCCAGGCCCTTCAGCGAGGTGAGGGGGGTGCGCAGCTCATGCGAGGCATCGGCCACGAAGCGCTGCTGGGCCTCCAGGGCGGCCACGAGCCGGCCGACCATGAAATCAAAGGCCTGGCCCAGCCGGGCCACCTCGTTGCGGCCCGCCGGCAGCAAGAGCCGGCGCTGCAGGTCGCCCCCGGCGATCGCTTCGGCCGTGTCGGCCACCCGGTCCAGCGGGCGGAGCACGGCCCGCGTGAACGCCAGCCCCAGGACCACCCCGGCGAGCGTGCCGCCCAGCACGCCCAGCAGCAAGGTCAGCCCGAGCCGGGCCAGCGCCGCATCGCCGGCGGCCTGCGAGGCCGACTGCTCTAGCAGCAAGGTCGTGGGCGGCGCGGCCCCCTCTGGCGCGTTCGGGGCCGCGCGCTCGGTGACAGCCATCAAGACGACCACATGCCGGCTGCCGTCGGCGCGGAGGACGACCCAGTGCAGCGGTTGGCCGCTGGTCAGCACGGCGGCGGCCTGCTGGGGCGTCACGGGGTCGACCAGAGGGGTCGTATCCCCCACCAGGCCCTGAGTCGCGGTGACGACGCCCCCCTGGCTATTGAGGATGGCCACGGTGACCTCGGGGCCGCTGAGCCCGCGGACCAGATCCTCCTCTTGTTGATGCGGATCGGTGGCCGGGGAGGGCCCGCCGTGCCCCCGGGAGTCGCCGCCGCCGCCCGGCGCGCCGGGCGCGAACCCGTCCCCGATCGCGGGGCGGGTCACGATCCGCGTGGCGGCTTGCGTCAGGCGCGTCGCCGCGTCCTCCGCCAGGAAGGCTTCT
The DNA here is from genome assembly GCA_035310405.1 of Chloroflexia bacterium. Taxonomy (GTDB): domain Bacteria; phylum Chloroflexota; class Chloroflexia; order QHBQ01; family JAICKM01; genus JAICKM01. The sequence continues at coordinate 2,034 of DATGEF010000444.1, forward strand.
TGCTGGGTATAGACCAGCACGCCGACCAGCGTCAGGGTGACGGCCAGCAAGACCGTATACAGCAGACTCAGCTGCCCCCCGAGCGGGATCTGCCAGAGGGCCCGGCGTAACGGCCCGCCGGCGGATCGCGGCCGGGACTCGGCCGGCGGGACGGGGGCCTCAGGTGCGGTCATCGCCGGGCTCCAGCGAATAGCCAACCCCGCGGACGCTGCGAATGACCGTGCGCTCGTCATCCCCCAGCTTCTCCCGCAGGTAGCGCACGTAGACGTCGACGACGTTGGTGTCGCCGAAGTAATCATAGCCCCAGACCCGATTCACAATCGCCTCGCGCGAGAAGACCTGGTGCGGGTGGGCGAGGAGCATCTCCAGGAGGTCAAACTCGCGGGGGGTCAGCTCGATCTGGCGGTCGCCGCGGGTGACTTTGCGGGTCAGGCGATCCAGGGACACCTCGCCGGCGCGTAGCGTGCTTTGCAGATTGATGCCCTTGCGGCGCAAGATCGCCCGCATGCGCGCCAGCAAGACCGGCAGGGTAAACGGCTTGACCAGGTAATCGTCCGCCCCGCTGTCGAGCCCCTTGACCTGGTCCTGCTCCTCGCCGCGGGCGGTGAGCATGAGGATGCCGACGTCGCCGGCCTGCCGCAGCCGGCGGCAGACCTCGATGCCGTCCATGTTCGGCAGCATGATGTCGAGAATGACCAGGTCTGGTTTCATCTGGCTGGCCTGCTGGATGGCCTCGATGCCGTCGCGGGCCACGCTGACCTCGAACTTCTCGTAGCCGAGCGCAATGGTCAGCATCTGCACAATCAGCGGCTCGTCGTCGACCACCAGGACCCGCGCCAGCCGTTCCGCCTCGCCGCCCCCTAACTCGCTATTCCCCATTGCCGCTCTCCTCTGTCGTCTTGGCCGATGGCTGACGGTGCTAGCGTCGGACCACTGCATAACCTAGACCATGACTTGCCGGGCGCCTGTCGTGGCGCGCTATGTCTGCAGTTTAGCGTGCCAGAGTTAAAGGATAACCGCAGAATTATTAGAAAACGGTGAGAGTTTCAACGAGTTTTGATCGCGCAGCGGTGCCGCAGGCACATTTTTGCTCGCGCAACGGTGCCGTAGGCACATCGCGCAGCGGTGCCGCAGGCACATTTTTGAGTTTTGAGTGGGTTAGGCATAGGTCCCCGGATCCCCAATCCCGCAGCTCGCCGGCTTGAGCCGCCGGCCGTACCCCCCGGGCCGGGGGCGGCGGCGTCGTGAATCGATCGATCCCTCGCCGCGCGCGCGTACGCACACACTCTCTGGAGTCTCTGTATTACTCTGACCTGAAAATACGGCCCCCGGTCGGCCCGCGCCCCGTGGCGGGCACACCT
>DATGEF010000445.1:0-2065 GCA_035310405.1 Chloroflexia bacterium
ACACACCCTGCACCTCGACCGTGATCGGTAGCGGGCCGGGAGGCACGGTCACGGTGCCGCTGAAGGTGCCGTCCGGCGCCACGGCGGCGGGGGTGCCGTTGACCTGGACGAGGTCCCCCGAGTCCGCCTGGCCGGCGACCGTCAGCGGGCCGGGCGGCACGCGCTGGCCGTTCTGGGGACTGCGGATCAACAGGGTGGGCGGATGGGCCACGACGGTCGTCAAGGTATCGGGCACGTCCGGGTAGGCGCCCTGGTTGCCGGCTTTATCCCGGGCGCGGGCGCGGAAGAAGTAAGTATAGCCGTCGGCGCCGGCGAAAGTCGCCGTGGTCAGCGTCGTGCCGGTCTGCCAGTCCACCCAGGGGCTGCTGGGGCTGATGCGGTACTGCACATCATAGGCGGCGATCCCCCCGCCGCCGGGGCTATCGCTGCCGCTCCAGGCGACGGCAAACGCGGAGTCGCCCTGGTACGGCGGCAGCGGCTGCACCTGGGCCACCGGCGGGGTGGTATCCGTGGCCGCGACGGCGACGCGCACGCTGAGCGGCGTCGAGCCGGCGTCGGCAAACCAGGTCTTGAGTTCGTGGACCAGGTCCCAGCGCAGTTCGTACACGCCGGGGGTGCTCGGCGCGCCCACCGGGGCGACCAGCGTCACCGCGGCGCCATAAGGGACGTCCTGCGGCAGGTTGGTGCGCACATCCTGGTAGCCGCCCGTCAGGGGGTCGCCGGCGAGGGTATACCAGTGGTAGCCGAGGTGGACCGGGTTTGGCCCGCCGCGGGGCCAGGTGAGGCTGCCACCGTTGCGCACGATCACGGTCGCCGTGACGAGCGCGCCCGGCGCCATGGTCAGCGGGGTGACGTGGGACTCGAAGACCGCCCGGTAGGGTGGCAAGCCGACCCCCAGCGCGGCGCGGATCGTGGGCAGCAAGGCATAGGCATAAGCGCCAGGACAGGTTTTGGCGTTGAACTCGTGCCCGCAGCCGACGCCACGGAAATCGCGGTGGCCGGCGATGTTGGGCCGCAGGAGCGTCACGCTGCCGCCGCAGTTCAGGGCGCCCGTGAAGCTGCCCGTGCCCTGCGGATCGATGCCGCGCCGATCGGTGACCCAGGCCAGGAGCTTGATCAGGCTATCGCGCATGGCCGAGCTCGGGGCAATGGCGTCGTAGTTGCCGATCAGCGAGACGCCCAGGCTGCCGTAGTTGAAGGGGTAGGCATGCCCCGCCGCCACGTCGTCGCCGCCCGCGCGCCCCTCGTAGACATTGCCGTGCGGGTCGATCAGGTAGTTGTAGCCGATGTCGCCCCAGCCATGGGTGATGGCGTGATAGTACCAGATGGAGCGCACCCGGGCGGCGTAATCGCCATCGCTGTTGTCGGTCTCAGTATGATGCACGATCACGTGGGTGACCCGGCGATACTCGGGCGGCCAGTTGGGGCTGGAGTTGCCGTCCGGGCTGCCCCAGGCGGTGCGCGAGATCACGGCCGGCTTGGCCGGGACGGGGCCGCCCTCGATCGTGGCGACCAGGGCCTGGGTGGTCACCCCGCCGTCGATAAAGCTGAGGGTCAGGTTGGTGATCTGGGGGGGCGGGGTGCCCGGCACCGCGCTGAGGGTGATCCGCGCCTGGGCGTAGCGATGGGTGCGCACCGTCTGGGGCACGCCGACCAGGCTGGCATAGGTGCGGGTGATCGGGTCCCGGGGATCGGTAATGTCTTCCAGGTCGGTCGACTGCCAGGCGGTCCAGGTCTGGCCATCGGGGCTGGTGCGCAACTCGACCAGCACGGTGCTGGTATCGGGGGGGGCGGTGGGGTCGACCGGCCGGGCGCTATCCCAATGGGGGGCCACATCGCTGAAGTCGATGGGCGCCCGGATCGGGGCGGACAGATAGACGATGCTCGCCTGGCTGGTCGGGATCGTCAGGATACGGGTCTCGATATGGATGCCGGACTCACCCTCGACCGAGTAGCCCCCGCTCACCGGGAGGTCCGCGCCCCGGATCACCAGGGGCGCCGGCTGGGCCGGGGCCGCGGCCGGGCGCGGCGCCGCGCCCGGGTTCGCCACCGGGCCGGGGGCCGG
>DATGEF010000446.1:0-6606 GCA_035310405.1 Chloroflexia bacterium
ACGGCCGCACTGGAGTCCAAGCGGGTGGCTGGGCTCTTCCTGGCCGGCCAGATCAACGGCACGTCGGGCTATGAAGAGGCCGGCGGCCAGGGTCTGCTGGCCGGGATCAACGCGGCGCTGGTCGCCGCCCGCGCGGCCCCCGGCGCCCCCGGCCCCTTCGCGGCCCTGCCCCCCGCCCCGGCCCCGCTGGCCGCCTGGCCCGAGGATGCGCTCAACGCGGACATCACCCGCGGCGCCTGTGCCGCGATCGACGCCGGGGGCCTGCTGGTGCTGCCCCGCAGCCATTCCTACATCGGCGTGATGGTCGACGACCTGACGACCCATGTGCTGACCGAGCCCTACCGCCTGTTTACGTCGCGTGCGGAGTATCGCCTGCTGCTGCGCTCGGACAATGCCGACCTGCGCCTGACGCCGATCGCCTACCACCTGGGCCTCGTCGACCGGGCGCGCTACGACGCCGTGGAGGCCAAGCGCGCGCAGGTCGCGGCGCTGTTGGACCGGCTGGCCAGCGTCCGCGTCAACCCGCTGGCCGCCGAGGCCCAGGCCCTGGTCGCCGCCGGCTGGTCGCTGCCTGAGCGCTCGGTCACGGTCGCCGAGTACCTGCGCCGGCCGGAGAGTGCCTGGCCGGTGCTCCAGACCCTGGGCCTGACCGATAGCCCGGACGTGGCCGAGCAGGCGACGATCGCGGCCAAGTATGGGCCTTATATCGAAAAGCAGGAAGCCGAAGTCCGCCGCCTACAGCGCGTCGAGGAGCGCCGCCTGCCGGAGGAGTTCGACTACCGCACGGTCGCCGGCATGCGCCACGAAGCCCGCCAGAAGTTCACCCAGTTCCGCCCGGCCACGGTCGGCCAGGCCGCCCGCATCGGCGGCATTACCCCCTCGGATATCGCCGTGCTCCTCGTCGCCCTGGAGCGGGCGCGCCTACCGTCCGCAGCAGCCGCTCCAGCCGGCGCGCGCCCTCCTGGCGCGTATAGTGGCGGCTGACGAAGGCGCGCCCGCGCCGGCCCATCGCCGCCGCCTCGGCTGGGTGGTCGCGCAGCCAGCGGATCGCGTTGGCCAGGGCGGCCGGGTCTTCGGGCGGGACGTGGATGCCGGCGGCGGCGGCGGCCAGCACCGCGCTGGCTTCGCCCGCCGGGGCACTCAACACCACCGCGGTCTCACAGGCCAGGCCCTCGAAGAGCTTGGACGGTAACGCCCCGGCGAAGAGGGGATCATTTTTCAGGGGCACGATGGTGCAGCCGGCCAGGCTGAGATAGCCGGCCATGGCCGGGCGGGGCTGCTCGGCCAGCAGCTGGAGGTTCGCCAGGCCCTGCGCGGCCACCAGCCGCCGCACCTCGGCTTTGCGCGGCCCTTCGCCCACCAGGAGCAGCACAATGTCCCGCTCGCCGCGCAGCAGGTGGGCCGCGGCGACCAGGGTCTCCAGGCTCTGGGCCACGCCGTGAATCCCGGCATAGATGGCCACGAACTGCCGGTCGAGCCCCAGCGTCGCCCGCAAGCGGGCCGCTTGCTCGGGCGCCGGGTGAAATTGATCGACATTGGCCCCGTTGGGGATCAGGTGGACGCGGCCGGGCCGCACGCGCCGCGCCGCTAGGCGGCCGGCGATCCCCTGCGTGACGACGACGATGCGGCGCGCCTGGTGGTAGCAGAAGCGCTCGACATACTCCGCCAGGCGGATGGCCCGCGGATTGGTCAGCTCGCCGAGGGCCACCGCGCTCTCCGGCCAGAGATCCCGGACCTCGAAGACGAAGCGCGTGCGTAGCAGCACACTCAAGATCGCGCCGGCCAGGCCGGCAAACAGGGGCGGCGAGGTGGCGTAGATCACGTCGTAGCGTCGCCGGAGTCGCAGGCCGATCGCCAGCCCGGCCAGGATCGCCATGCCCATGTAGCTCAGGTAAAACAGCATCCGCGCGCGGAAGCCCTTCTCGGGCGCCGTGATCACCGCGAGCCGGATCACGTCGATGCCGTCGAGGCGGCGGCGCTCCCAGAGCTTGCCCCGGTAGGCCGGCGGGATGATGCCGGCCGGGTGGTTGGGCACCTCGGCCAGCATGGTCACCTGGTGGCCCTGGGCGACCAGGTAGCGCGCCATCTCGTGCGCGCGAGTCTGGGTGGCGCCGACTTCCGGGGGGAAATATTGGCTCAGGTAGAGAACCCGCATGCTCAGCGGCCGGCGGCGGATCGGCAGCGGTCGATGAAGCTCTGCAGCGCGTCCCGCACAGCGGGATAATGCTCGGCGTTGATCAGCAGGTGGTCGGTGGAGTAGCCGCTGGCGATGATCAACGAGGCTTCCAGGCCGGCGCACAGGCGCGCGACTTGCTCGATATAGCCGTAGACGTCCAGCCCCAGGGTGATGTCCAGGGTGATCAGTTTCCAGGGAGTGTCGACCGTGGCGCTGGGGAAGCCCATGCTGATCCGCTCCCAGAGGTCGCGCGGGGCAATCAAGGTGACCTCGTTGGGCGCCCGCACGGTGGCCTGGAACCGGGTGTCGCGCAGCGAGGCCACCGTGGTCAGCAACTCGTAGTAGGAATCCGGCGGCAGGCTGACCAGGATAAAGTCGGTCTCCTCGTCGGTGCGCAGCCGGGTGGCGGCAAACACCGCCCGCAAATCGGGGCGCAGGGCCTCAACGTCCATGGGCCGCTCCCGGGGTCGCCGTGCGGGGCACCGATCCGGCGGGCTGGGCCGGCTCCCGCGCATCCGCGGCCGGCGCCTGGCTGCCTGAGCGCTCGATAAACTGCTTGAACCAGGCCTCGGTGTTGAGCATCATCCAGAGAGTCTTGCTCCCATCGGCGCGGCCGGCGACATGGTCGTCCAGCAGCCGGCCCACCGCGGCTGGGTCGAAGAGCTCGCGCGCCGCGGCCTCCGGCCCCAGCAGCTGCTCGCGCACCCACCCCTGGAGCGGGCCGGCAAACCAGGGCCCGATCGGGGTCGGAAAGCCTTTTTTGTCCCGCCGGGCGGCCACCGGCGCCGGCAGCAGGTCGGCCACCGCGCGCCGCAGGATATGCTTGGGTTCCAGGTGGCGGAGCTTGATCTGGGGCGGGATGCGCATCGCCAGCTCGACCAGCCGGTAATCGAGCAGCGGCACCCGCGATTCCAGCGACCAGGCCATGCTCATGCGGTCCTCGACTTGCAGCAGCGCCGGCAAATAATGCCGCAGATCAAAGGCCAGCGCCTCGCCGAGCGGGGATCGCCGGGGGATCGCCGGGGGTGCGGCCTCCGGCCCGCTGAGATCCAGCTGGCGCAGGGCCGGCCCGAAGAAATCCGGCAGCGCTTGCACCGTGTCGGGGCGCAGGCGGCCACGCCGCCCGGCCTGGAACGCCGCCCGCGCGGCCTGGCGCAGCGCCGGCTGGGCGGCCAGGCGCACCCCGTCGCCCAGCAGGGCGGCCAGCAGGTCCAGGGAGGGCCGGCGGCGCATCCCGGTGAGCAGGCTGCGCAGGTAGGCCGGCAGATAGCCGAAATAGCCGCCAAAGAGCTCGTCGCCGCCCTGACCGCCGTTGACCACGATCACGCCGCTGGCCCGCGTCAGCTTGCAGACGTAATACTGCGGGAAAGCCCCCGGGCCGGCTACCGGCTCGTCCAGGTGCCAGACCAGCCGGGGCAGGGTGGCCGGCAGATCGCCGGCGGTGGGCACGGTTTCGTGGTGTTTCGTGCCCCAGCGGGCGCTCACGGCGGCAATATAGGGCCGCTCGTCGTACGCGGGCCCGGCGTCGAAGGCCCCAGAGAACGTTTCCAGCGGCTGGCCCGCCAGCTGCCGGCTGATCAGGCCGACGATCGCCGAGCTATCGACCCCGCCGCTCAGGTGGGCGCCGAGCGGCACGTCGCTGCGCAGGCAGAGGCGCACGCTGTCTTCCAGGAGATGGCGCACCTCCTCGACATAGCTCGTCTCCCGCCGCCCGGGCGGATCTTCCTGTTCCGGCAGGTCCCAGTAGCGGGCGATTTTCAGGCCCTTGCGCTGGTCGACGAGCAGGTACTCGCCGGGCAAGAGCCGCTGGATGCCGGCAAACCAGGTATGGGCGCCCGTCGTGTACATGGCCCGCCAGTATTCGGCGATGGCCGCCCCGTTCGGCGCGGCCGTGATCGCCGGGTGGCAGAGCAGGGCCTTGATCTCCGAGGCGAACGCCAGCCGGCGGCCGTCCCACCAGTAATAGAGCGGCTTGATACCCAGCCGGTCGCGGGCCAGGAACAGGCGGTGCCGCAGCCGATCCCAGATGGCGAAGGCGAACATGCCGTTGAAGTGCTGGAGGCACTCGACGCCCCAGGCGCGGTAGCCGGCGAGCAGCACTTCGCTGTCCGAGCGCGAGCGAAAGCGCTGCCCGCGGGCCTGGAGCTCGGCCATCAGCTCGACATAATTATAAATCTCGCCATTGAAGACGAGCCAGCACTCGCCGTCGCTGCTGCCCATGGGCTGGAAGGCCGCATCGGAGAGGTCGATAATGCGCAGGGCACGATGGGCCAGCCCGACGCCGCCGTCGAGATAAAACCCGTCGCCGTCCGGCCCCCGGTGGGCGATAGCGGCCGCCATACGCTCCAGCAAGGCCGCGTCGGCCGGCGCCCCCCCCCGATCGTAGAGTCCCGCAATGCCGCACATGGCATTATTATACCGGATGCCTGGGCCCCGGCACAATCGGCCGCGATCCCGCTTTTTCCCCCGCTAATTATCCCGCCTCCCCCGCCCTCGCCCCCTTGTGCCGCGTTCCCGGCTGGCGCTATGATGTAGGGGCTGAGGCGGACCCCATGCCATCGGCCAATGGAGTAAATATGTATTATATTAGCAAATATACTAAGATCTGTCATTCTGAGCGCAGCGAAGAATCCGCTGGGAGGTGGAATCTGTCGCCGGCGACGGGCGGGTCGCTTCCTCCCGCCCCGCCCCACGCCCGTCCAAGTCGCGTTCTTTGGCCGCCAGTTACACGTCCCGCCGGATTCTTCGCTGCGCTTAGAATGACATATTCTTAAACATTATTGCTACTATTGACCCCCAATTAGTTGGTAGTGCATGAAGGAGAGCCGCGCATTGGCAGGTAACACAGATTGGCAGACTACACACCGCGTGGTCCGCCGGCCTCTCCGGCAGGGCGGGGGCCGGCTGCTGGTCGCGCTGGGCGGGCCGGGGTTGCTGGTCCTGCTGGTACTTGCGACCGCCCTGGGCGCGCAGCCCGCCGCCCTCGGGGTGCCCCCGGCCGCCCCCTCGCCGACCCCGCTACGGGACGCGCCGACGCCCCAGCCGACGGTGGGGCGCGCCGCGACTCGTACCGCCCTGCCGCCGCCCGCCCCGCCGGCCCCGCCCATTCCTACCCCGCCGGCCCCGCCCATTCCTATCCCGCCGGCCCCGCCCATCCTGGCCCGCGCCAGGCCGGCGGCGGAAGACACGCCAACCCCCGCCCCGGCGCCCGTATCCCTGATGCCGTTCGGCGTCCCCTACCCGACCTTTGCCGACGCGCAGCACGGCTGGGTTGTCCTGCCGCTCTGCGACGAGGCCGGGGCCTGCACGACCTGGCTGCGCACGACCGCCGACGGGGGGACCTCCTGGCAGACGCGGCCCTTACCGGCCGGCGATGTGGCGGGCATCCGCTTTGCTACCGCCCGCGACGGCTGGGTGATCAGCCCCGGCCATTTCTTCACCACGCACGACGGCGGGCTGACCTGGGCCGACACCGCCGGCCCGGGCCCCACCGGGCTGCCCGAGCCGGGCCCCGGCGCCGCCTGGGCTTTTGGCCAGACCTGCACCCCCACCTGCCGGCCGGGGCTGTTCCGCTCGCCGGACAACGGCCACACCTGGCAGGCCACGCGCTACCCCCCGATCCAGGGCACGGTGCAGCAAATGATTCCCCAGGGCGCGCGGGATGCCTGGGTCCTCTCCGCGGCCGAGGTGCCGGGCCACGACAGCTCCGCCCTACACCTGCTCGCCACCCATGACGCGGGCCAGACCTGGCGCGCCCTGCCCACGCCCTGTGGCGCGACAGAGGAGGCGCAGCTGGGGGCCGCCGCGCCCGGCCAGCTTTGGCTGCTCTGTGGGGATCTACCGCTGCCCCAGCAACAGAAACGCCTCTACCGGTCCGCGGATGGCGGCCACGCCTGGCAACTGGTCGGCGCCGCGGATGGGCTACGGCGCCAGGATCTGCCGGCCGGCGTTCTGGGCGACCTGGCCGTCGCCGCGCCCGATCAGGCCTGGCTGGCCCTGCAGCAGCCCGCTGCGCTCTACCGCACGACCGACGGCGGCCGCACCTGGCACCCAGCGATCACGCTCGGCGACGATGCCCCGGTCGGCCAGGTGCAATTTGTCGACGCCCAGCATGGCTGGTGGGGCGCGATGGGCCACCTCTATCGCACTAGCGATGGGGGCGATCATTGGGTCGATCTGGGCTTGCCGTAGGGCCCGGATCGCAGCGCGGCGCCGGATGGACCTGCTACGGGATATATGCTCTTCAGCCCCGCTGGGTCGCAAAGGAAGATCCTGCTTATGTCTGTAGACTCTAAGCTCGACTTTGTACAAGGGGCTAGGCGGCCGCGGCCTGCATCACGCGGGCCAAGTCCGCGCGCGTGATGGTTATTTGCTCCGCGCCTGCCAGCGGCCTATCCAATAATTCCCGCCCCCAGAGCTGTTCGCGCACC
>DATGEF010000447.1:0-14190 GCA_035310405.1 Chloroflexia bacterium
AGCCAGGGAACGAGGGCCAGCAGCGCCCCGCACAGGGTCGCGACGCCTTTGCCCCCTTTCTGTGGCGCTCGCCAGCGATAGATCGACCAGCAGTGGCCCACCACCGCCGCGAAGGCTAGCCCGGCGGCGAGCCCGGCCCCCGGCGCGAGGCGCAGCCCGGCCGCGGCGGGGAGCCACCCTTTGGCGGCGTCGAGCAGCAAGGCCACCCCGCCCAGCGCCGGGCTGCGCCGGGCCAAGTTGCTGGCGCCCAGGTTTCCGCTCCCCTCCTGGCTCAAATCGATCCCCAGCACCCACCGGCCCAGCAGATAGGACGTGGGAACCGCCCCCAGCAAATACGCACCCACCAGCAACCCCAGCATTAGGATTATCGCGATCTCCACCCCCTTGCTCGATTTTCGATTTTGGATTTTGGATTTTGGATTGGGAGACGAGTGACAGGTAGCTAGTGACCAGTGACCCGTATGCTCATCTCAGAACTCAGAACTCAAAACTCAAAACTCAAAACTCAATCTAGCGCGGCACCATGACCGTCAGCCCGCCCGGCACAATGTGGATGGCAAAGGTCCGGGCGCTGACCAACTCGCCGTCGGCATGGGCGTGTACGAGTTCCGCGCTCTCGATGGTAACCTCCCGGCCCCGGACGATCTGGACCTCGCGTAGCCAGGTGTGGTAGCCGGTCTTGGCCAGGGGCAGGGCCAGGAAGGCCTTGGCCTGGGGCATGCGGCGGGCCAGCAGGATGTCGAGCCGGCCGTCCCGCGGGTCCGCCTGCGGGGTCAGGCGATAGCCCCCCCCGGCCGTGGGCCCGATCATGACCGCGGCCAACAGCATGCGCCGCGTCCCCCAGTGCCGGCCGTCGACCGTGATCGCCAGGGCCGGCAACCGGTGGTAATAGCGCAGGATCTGTTTGATGGCCGAGACGGTATAGAGCGCCTGGCCCCGCACCCGCGTCCGGCCCGACTCGACCATGTCGCGGACGTCCCAGGCGACATTGGCGTCGATCCCGGTACCGAAGGAGTTGATCAGCCAGCCGTCGTTGAGCCGCGCCACATCCATGGCCTGGGGCCGTCCATAGAGCGCCACCTCGAGTGCCGCCCGCAGGTCACGCGGCAGATGCAGGGTGGGCCCCGCATAGTCGTTGCCCGAGCCGGCGGCGACGATCCCGAGCGGCACCGGAGCGCCAATGTCGAGCAGGCTGCTGGCCGTGGCGTGGATCGTGCCGTCGCCACCACAGGCCACAATCGGGCGCCGCCCATCCTGGGCCGCCGCCTGTACCGCGCGCCGGCCATCCGCGACGTCCCAGGTCGCAGCTACCTCGGCGTCACTACCCAGGTCCTGCAGGATGCCGCGGATCGTCGCGGCCAGGCTTGACGTCCGCCCGCGGTTGGCCCCGGGATTGAGGATAATCAGGGGGCGATAGGCCGTCCCTGCCTGCGCGCGAATCTCGCTGATCATCGGTACCGGCTCCTCCTGGGTGCAAGCTTCCGCCTTACGATACTCGTTGGCCGCCTGATTGTCAATAAGCCGGCCACTATGGTATGATGGGCCGGCGAGGCAACAGACATAATCTCTGGCCCCTGCCCGGAAAAGGGCAGGGCACGTACTGGGAAGATTGATGACCCCACGGACCCCAACAAATCCCCCGGCTGGCATCGAACAGACGCGCTTTCCGGCCGCGCCCTATGACTGGCAGGTGCGGATTATCAGCGGGCTCTTCGCGCTGACCTTGCTCTGGTTTGGCTTCCAGGTCGGGGCCAGCCTGTACCTGGGCGAGCTCCCCCATCAAACGGACCTGATCTTCATCGTGCTGGTGGGGGGGGTTATGCTTTGGCGCTGGCTCAATTCAGTGCGGGCGTACATCATCGAAACCGGGGGTCCGGATGGACCCCGGCTATTGATCGTGGATATCGCCCCCTGGCGCAAGATCCCGGTGCCTCTGGCCCGGCTCCGGAGCGTTGAGGGCACCCCCACGATCCGCGCCATCTTGAACGTAAGTATGTTCAATATGGGGAGCTTGTTTGGCTGGTCGGGCGCGGCCAACGTGCCCGACGTGGGGTCGGTCCTGGCCTACGCGACGAATGCCCGACGGGCCATTTTGCTGGAGCTCACGCCGCGGGCTACGGGAAGTGCCGCAACCGGCGATGGGCCGGAGTCGCGCGGGCCGACTCTCCTGTTGAGCCCACGCGACCCTGCCGCGCTGGCGGCAGCCCTACAGCCTTTCTGCGGGCGCCGCCCGGGCGCGCTCTTCACCGCAGCCCCTCCCGGCCCCCGGTCCACCACCCCGGCGCCGCGTAAGAAGCGCCGCTAGCTGCTTTCGGACCCCAGCAAACCGGCCCGCCTACGCACGGCCTGCACCTGCGGCGCGCGCAGGAAGCCGGCACGGAGAACAGGGTCGGCCTGTCAATAAGGGTTTAAGTTATGAGAATGAGAATTCTTAATAGTTATCAAGCTTGCCGGGGTACCACCGAGCACCAGCCCGGCGGCACCCACCGATTATACGCAACTGTTGGCTTGATTCGACCACTCCAGCTGGATCGTATAGGCGCCCAGTTGCTTTGTCTTCCAGGCACAGATATCCCCGATCTCCCCATGCACATCATCGTACCAGCTGCCGCCGGGAACGGGGTCCGTGATCGCCTCACACAGCTCGTGTGAGCTGGTCGAAGTCAGCGAGTCCAGGACCGAGAGGCTGGCTGTGCAGCCGGCACAGCCGGGGTACGGCATCACGGCGTAGAAAATCTGGCTGCTGATCGCATTATGGTAACCACAGAACGCCTGACAGGACCGGCCGCCTCCCTGGACTACTGCTACACCAGGTGGCAAATAAATGAAGTATAGTGTATTGGAGGCGGGATGTGGGAACGCCGGGTTGGTGGCGATCTCCTGCTGGAGCATGTGCTGGATGGCGTGGTCGGATACCGAGTGGCGAAGGGTCGGTTTCGTGAGCGTGACGACGCCGGTGTGCCGGCCCGGCCCAATCGTGTGGCCCGGCACATTGTACTCGGCCAGTTGCGCCAGCAAGGGGCTAGCCAGGATAAAGGGCCAAAAGCTAGTCAGGCTGGACAGTATCTCGCTCTGGGGCGCTTGCTGCCAGGCCACGCCCCAGAAGATGGTGAATACTTCGACCGAGTCCAGCAAGTGGCCGCCACGGTAGGTGAGTCGAGGCGGCGGAGCGGGCGGCACGCCGTCGAGCGCGCGGGAGGGGGCCGGCTCGGGCACGTAGAGGGGCACAATGCGGATGGGATCGCTAGGTGCGGCGAGAATAGCGCCCAGATCGGGGGGGGTGGTCATGACTTTCTCCTTACATGATTAGACCTGATTAGACATGATGGGAAAGTATGCGCGTTATGGTCCAGCACAGGGCGCCGGGGGGCCGAGGGCCTGGTCGACGAGCTTGGCGATCTGGGCGCGTACCGCCGGGTTGGCCGGGCGGAAGTAGCGGCCCGGGCAGGGCTCCCCCGCGCTCCCACAGCTGTAACCGCTGACGATACCGTAGCAGGCCGCCGTCTCGACGAACGGGTAGAACGCCGTGCCCGGGGCCACATCGGCAAAGGTGGCTGTGGGCGGGGTGTGTAGCGCCCAGCCGGCGGCGACCACGGTAATCTTGGCCAACTGGCCACGCGTGACGGCGGCATACGGGCGGAAGTAGGGTCGCTGCGCCCCGTCGCACGGCTCCCCCGCGCCCCCGCACCGGTAGCCGCTGACGATCGTGCGCGCGGCCGCCGTCTCGATCACGCTCCAGAACGGGTGGGCCGGGGGCACGTCGGCGAAGGTATAGCCCCCCGCGGGCGGGGTCACGATCGGCAACGCGAAGCCGAGGACGACGATTTTGACCTGCTGGGCGCGGGTGGTATTGGTATAGGGGCGGAAGCTGACCGTCCCGTCGCCGTTGCTATAGCCCGAGATCACGCCGTGGCAGGCCAGGTAGCGCACCGGCGTGTAGAAGTAGTCCGCGGCCTGCACATCGGCGAAGCTCAGGGCACAGGGGGTGGCCGAGGGCCCGAGCGTGGCGGTGAGGACCGGGGTCACGCTGGGCGGGGCGGTCCGGCTGGGCGGCACGGGGGTCGTCGGCGGGGTGGTGCTGGGGCCAGGCGGCGTGGCCGAGGGCAGCCGGGTAGGTGTGGTGGTGCCGGTCAGCGTGAGCGTGGCCGGCGGGGTGGTGGTCGCCGTTGGGGTGGCCGTCGGAGTCTGGGTGGCGGTGGGCGTCAGCGTGGCGGGACAGGGCGCCTCGGTATACTGCTGGGTGTCGGTGGTCGGCTGGATACTGGCATCAAACCCGGCGATAGCATAGAAGGTCTGACCGCTGCTGCTGCCCGTCAGGTAGGCGCGCGCGGCCGGCAGCAGCGGCAAGCTGGCCCAGCCGCCCGCCGGATTACTCAGGTCGAGCGCCACGGCAGTATTATCGGGCACCAGGAACGTCAGCGCACCCCCCGCGAGCAGCCAGCGGCCGTTCAGCAGACCGGTGGCGCTAAAAGCGCGGCCCTGGGGCAGGTCTGTCACGGCGGCATCGTCCCAGGTGTTGCCGATCGGATCGTAGCGATACGTCTTCGTCGTTACACTTCCTGTATGTGGGCTACCTCCGGCCCCATACAGATCGCCGGCGTAGGGAAGCATAGCGATGCCATGGGCCGCGATCGGATAGGGCGCAATCGTCCCCGGCGCCGCCCAGGTATTCGTGCTGATCGTGTAGACATCCACGGTGGCGGTCGTCGAGTTATTGTCCGGTGTTGTACAACCGCCGACCCGATAAATCTTGCCACCCAGGTAGACCGCGGCCTGATCCCAGGTGGCCAGTGGCGCCGGGGTCAGTGTCGTATAGCTGTTGGCGACCGGGTCGTAGCGGTAGAGCGCGTGTTGTGTCTGGCCGAGAAGATCAAAGCCGTTGAGGATATAGAGATAGGTGCCGTCGCTGACCACGCTGAGCGAGCTGAGTGCGATCGGGAGGGGGGCGATGGCCACCCAGGATCCGACCACCGGATCGTACTTATAGGCGTTGGCCACGCTCACCCCGTTGGCGTAGCCGGCAAAGCTGTAGATCACGCCGCCCTGCATGGCCGCAGCGGCGGCGGCCACCGGGATAGGATAGGCCGATCCCTCCTGCCAGGCCCCGGTGCCGCAGGCGAGCGGGGTGGGGGTCGGCGGCACGGTGCCGGTGCGGGTGGCGGTGGGGGCGGTGCCGGTGACGGTGGGCGTTGTGGTGGCGCAGGGGGCCTCCAGGTACTGCTGGACCGTGGTGGTCCCCTGGAGCCAGAAGCCACCGTTGTAGCCGCCGACGATGTAGAAAGCCGAGCCGACCGTGGCCCCGCCGGCGAACCAGCGCCAGGCCGGCATCCAGGGCAGCCCCACCCAGGGACTGCTGGGATTGCTCAGATCGAGGGCGACGACGTTCTTATCGAGCTGGTAGTCGTCCGCGTAGCCGCCGGCCAGGACCCAGCGCCCGTTGAGAATATCGCCCGCGCCCTCGTAGCTGCCCGTCGGCAGGTCGGCGATGGCGTTATCGTCCCAGGTGTTGCTCAGCGGGTCATAACGGTAAGTCTTGGTAATGACGGTGGCTTGGGTTGCACCCCCGGCGGCATAGATGTACCCGCCCGTCGCGATGGCCGACAGGCCGGACACTGCCAGCGGATAATCGGCGACAGTGCCGGGCGGTGCCCAGGTGTCGGTGCTGATCGTGTAGACGTCGACCGTGGCCGTCTCACTGACCGCGTTGTAACCGGCGATGCGATAGATCTTGCCGTTGAGGTAGACGGCCGCTTGTTCCGCCGTGGCGAGCGGGGCAGGAGCCAGGGTGGTATAGCTGTTGGCGACCGGGTCATAACGGTACAAGGTGTTGGTCGTGGGATTCCCACTGCTGCCGTTCAGGATGTAGAGATAGGTGCCGTCACTGACGGCGCTGGCCCGTGACCTCCCGGCCGGCAGCCCGGCGATGCTCGTCCAGGTATCGCTCGTCGGGTCATACTTGTAATTCGCAGTGTTGCCAATAAAGCTATAGAGCATCCCGCCTTGCGCGGCGACCGCCTCCTCCCCCACCCCTCCCGGGTCAGGATAAGGGGCTTTCAGGCTCCAGCTGCCCGTGGTACAGGTGGCCGGGGCGGCCGGCACCGGCGGGGCGGGAGGTGCCAGCGTCCCGCGTACGCCTGCTCCCGGCGGCTGCGGCTGCACCCAGCCGTGGCCAGGCACGCGCACGGCGGCGGGGCCCGGCAGTCGGGGGCCGGGCGCGTTGGTGGCGGGCAAGGTCTGGGCGGCGGGGGCGGCCCTGACCGGGGTAGCCGGATGCGGCGTGGGCCAGAGTCCCAGCCCGACAAGCACGCCGGCGAGAACGATGAGGCTGCTCCAGCCGATGTGCTTACGCATGACCTATCTCCTGTTGGGGAACCGTGCTATCAGCGGGCCTGCTTGCCGCGGGCGACGAAGGCGAGCAAATCGGCGCGGGTGATCAGGCCGACGGGCCGGCCGGCTTCTTCGGCCAGGACCGCCGGGTTGCCGGCGAGTAAGGCGGGCACGACGCGCTCCACTTCCTCGCCGACGTCGACCAGGGGGAACGGCTGGTCCATGACCGTATCGACCGTGTGATCGATGGCGTCGGGGTTACGGAAGACGCGCTCCAGCAGCGAGCGCTCCTGGATCGAGCCGACCATCGCATGCACGGTGGTGAAATCGCCGTCGCGCGAAACGGGCAGTTGGGAGATATCATATTGCCGCAACAGCTCGATCGCCTCGCGCACTTTGGCCGTCACCGGCACCGTCACCAGGGCGGGCAGTTCGCGGTTGTGATAGCCCAGGAGGTCGCGCACGCGGGCCGGCGTGGCCAGCCGGTCGAGGAAGCCGTTCTCGCGCATCCAGTCGTCGTTATAGACCTTGCTCAGGTAGCCGCGGCCGGTATCGGGCAGCAGCACGACGACGGTCTTGCTTTCGTCGAGGTCGCGGGCGACCTGCAGAGCGGCCCACATGGCCGTGCCGCCCGAGCCGCCGATCAGGATGCCTTCTTCGCGTGTGACGCGCCGGGCGGTCAGCAGCGACTCGCGGTCGCTGACCTGGACCCAGCGGTCAACGATATCATACTGGAAGGTGCCCGGCATGAAATCCTCGCCGATGCCCTCGACCTTGTAGGGCCGGGGTTTATCGCCGGTATAGATCGAGCCCTCGGGGTCGGCGCCGACGATCAGGATGCTCGGGTTCTGCTCCTTGAGGTAGCGGCCGATCCCGGTGATGGTACCCCCGGTGCCCACGCCGGCCACGAACACGTCGATCCGGCCGCCCGTCTGCTCCCAGATCTCGGGGCCGCTGGACTCGTAATGGGTTTGTGGGTTGGCCTGGTTGAAGTACTGGTTGGGCTGGAAGGCCCCCGGGATCTCGCTGGTCACGCGGGAGGCGACACTGTAGTAGCTCTCGGGGCTTTCGCGCGGCACGGCGGTGGGCGTGGTAATCACCTCGGCGCCGTAGGCCCGCAAGAGGGCAATCTTCTCGCCGCTGACTTTGTCGGGCATGACGAAGACCGTTTTGTAGCCGAGGATGGCGGCGGCGATGGCTAGCCCGGTGCCGGTGTTGCCGGAGGTCGGCTCGACGATGGTGCCGCCGCGCCGGAGCAGGCCCCGCTGCTCGGCGTCGCGGATCATACGGATGCCGATGCGATCTTTGACATTATTGCCCGGGTTGAACATCTCCAGCTTGGCCAGCAGCGTGGGCCGCAGGCCGCGGTTCAGCCGGGGCAGGCGGACCATTGGCGTGTTGCCGATCAGGTCCAGCAGATCGTTGGCCACGCCGGGCAGGGGGCGGACCTCGCGCCCGCCATAAGGGTGTTCCACAGGGGCCGGGGTCTCGGCAGGCGCGGGGCTCGTCACGACAATGGTATCCATGAGTTTTCTCCTCTAGGCAGCACTGGCTAGAAGTGGTAGGGTGGTGGATCAACGATCGGCCGGCGGGCACGATCGTGCATTGTATTATACGGGCTGCCTGCGGGGGCGTCAACTCTGCCACAACCATAGAGAGGAGCGAGGTCACCTTGCAGAGCACAGGCCGGGTGTGGTAAAGATAGGTTATGGTATATTGCTTAGATTGTTTACTTCGCCGGGTGGTGTAAATCCATGATAATGGTGTACAGGCACGATGGAAGGTGATCTCTAAAAGTGGAGTTGGTCCCATGGATCGCTTGCGTTCTGGGTAGCCCGATCCTCGGCCTCTATCTGCTGCCTATGGTAGTGCGCTGAGACTCCTAGCCGCCATCCAAGGTGCTGTCGATAGGGAAGGATCGGGCATAATGCTAGTCAACTGGAAACACTGGCTTGCCGGGTGCGCGTTCCTGCTGGCCGGGCTGCTGCTGCAGGCGTGCGGCGGGGCCGACGTGGCGCCTACGCCAGGGAGTGATCTGGCGACGGCCAGCCCCACCCTGGCCGCCGCGACCGCCACCCGCCCGCCGCCATCGCCGACCCTGGTGCCCGCGACCGCGACGCAGGTGCCGGTAGTCCCCTCGCCGACGGCCGAACCGCCGACGCTACCGCCGACTCTGCTACCAACCGGCACCCCAGCGCCCACGGCGACGGTCCCCCCGCCCCGTCCAGCCGAGTCCACGGCGACCCCGCCGGCGTCCTCCCCCAATGTAGCAGCCCGGCCGACGGCGACGGCCGAACCGGACTCGTGTGAGCGCACGACCATGTACGCGTATGGATGGCGGGAGCGGGCGGCCAGCCGCCAACCGGGGGCGACCCTGGAGATCGCGCAGAGCTTACAGGGCCCCTGCGTGGACGACCGCTGGCTGGCGCTCTGGGCGCTCGGGTCCCGCCATGATCGCGCCGCACTGCCGGCCCTGGCGTCGTATCTCGCCGCGCACCCGGACGGCGACTGGCGCGGCGATGCCTATGACCTGGTGCCGGTGGCCCGTGCGGCGGTCGCCTACATCCAGGCGCCGCGGGACCCGCGCCATACATATGCCATCGCGACTTTGCACCTCTACGCTGCGCCACCCCATTTCGACGAGAACGGCGGGGCCACGCCCGCCCCGGCGATCGTCGTGCCTGCTGGCACCCCGCTCGTGCTGCTGGGTGAGGTGCCCACCGGCGGCACCCGGCCTGACCACGGCGGCGACACCCCTGTGCTGCTGGAACGAGTCCAGCAGCCGGGCGACGCCACTACCTATTATGTCGACATCAGCCAGTATGTGGCCGCGACGCCGCTCTACTTCGAGGTGCCGGGTCAGCCGGCGCCGACGGCCACGCCGTGAGTTGTGCGCTCGGATCCACGAAGGACACGAAGCGCACGAAGGATGGGCGCGTTACGGCTTGCCCGGGGTCGGCGTGTTGAAGCCGGACGGTTGCGTGGTCGCCGTCGGCGGGACGGCGGTCGGGACGGCGGTCGGCTGTGGGTTGGCATACTTTTCGCGATACTGGAAGGTCCCCAGCTGGCTCAGCAGTACATTGTAGGGTGGGGCGTTCTCCGGGTGCTTTTCAAACACGGCCCGCTCGAAGTATTGCACCGTGTACGATTGGTGGTTCAGGTCGGATACCTCGGTAAACTCGTCGCTGATCGGGTAACCCTGCTGCGCGAGCCCGCCGTGCTGCTCCCAGTAGGTGCGGAAGATCCCGCCGAGCGTATGGTGAGTCTCCGGGAAAAAGCGCGGGTTAACCGTGCTCGCTTGCTGGTTTGGCGCGCCGGCCGCCCCGTACTTCGCCTGGTAGCGGAAAGTGCCGAGTAGACTCAACAGCGTGTTATATGGCGGCGCGTTTTCCGGGTGCTTCTCGAACACGGCCCGCTCGAAGTACTGCACGGTATACGGCTTGCCATTCAGGTCGGACACCTCGGTGAACTCCTCGGAAAGTGGGTAGCCCTGCTGGGCGAGCCCCCCATGGGTTTGCCAGTAGGTCCAGAACTGGCCCGCCACCGTATGACCGGTCTCGGGAAAGGTATGGCTGGTGGTCTGGGCCAGGATAGCGGGGGCGGCCAGCATGCTCAACAGGAGCAGGCCGAGGGTGAAGAAGCGCAGCATAGCGAAACCCTTTCTTTTCATGAGGGGTGCGAACCCCAGATGGCTGTCGGCGTATCCGTCGGGATGGCGGCATGACTGTGCTATTGTAGCACACCTGCTGTAAAATGGCGTTGCGAATAGCTGGCACAAAGTATGCCGTCGTGCGGGCAGGAGTAGGACTACATGGATAACGGAGTCAGCCGGGAGGCCGATACGTCGAACACTGGTGAGGAGGCGCCCCGGCCCGCCCGGGCCGAGCCGATCGACCAGCTGCGTGATGATGTGCATCTACTGGGCGATCTGGTGGGCGAGGTGCTGCGCGAGCAGGGCGGCCCGCACGTCTTTGAAGCGGTCGAGCATGCCCGGCTAGCCGCGATTGCGCTGCGCTCAGCGCCGGGGGATATGGGGCAGGAACAGGCGTTGCTGACCTGGATCAGCCGGCAATCGACCAAGCGGCTGTTCCAGGTGGTCCGCTCTTTCAGTGTCTACTTTCATTTGATCAACCTGGCCGAACAGCATCATCGCGTGCGGACCCTCGCCGGGCGGGAGCGGACGACGGCGCCGCTACACGAGACGATTGCCGCCGCGGTCGCCGCTTTGCGGGCGGAGGGGGTTGACGCGGCAACTCTGCGCGCCGGCATGGCCCGTATCCAGGCGCACCCGGTCTTTACCGCCCACCCATCCGAAGCGCGCCGCCGCACGCTGCTGCATCATCTGCAGGTGGCCGCCGGCCTGATCGCGCGGCTGGACCACCCTCACCTGGCCCCGCGCAGCCGCGCCGCGACGTTGGACGCCTTGCGCACCCGGATCACCCTGATCTGGCAGACCGCGGAGGCCCGGGTCGAGCGGCCGACGGTGCTTGACGAGGTCGCCAGTGTGCTTTATTTCCTGGCGGGCACCGTCTACGACGAAGTACCGCGCGTGAGCCGCGCCCTGGAGGAGGCTCAGGGTGGGGCCAGCGCCGAGCCGGGCGATCCGGCAAGGCCGCCCCTGCGCTTCGGCTCGTGGGTGGGGGGTGACCGCGACGGCAACCCGGCCGTCACCGGCGAGGTCACCCGTGCCGCTGCGCGCCTGGCTCGCGCGGCGGTACTGCGGCGCTATCGTGACGAAGTGCAGTTGTTGGGCCGGGACCTGAGCACGTCGGCGCGGATGATCGGCGCGGCTCCCGCACTCCAGGAATCGATCGAGCGCGACCGGGAAGCGCTGGGCGTGCAACCGGTCCGCAAGTGGGCCGATCAGCCCTACCGGCGCAAGCTCGGCCTGATCGCCGAGCGTCTGCGGCGCACCGAGATCGGCGCCCCTGGGGCCTACCCTACGGCGGGAGTGCTACAGGACGATCTACGGGTGATCGAGGCCAGCCTGCGGGCCTACCGGGGTGCGCGGATCGCCGCCGGCCCCCTGCGTGACCTGCGGTGGCGCGTGGAGACCTTCGGCTTTTCGCTTGCTGAGCTGGAAATCCGGCAACATGCCGATCGCCATACAATGGCGGTGGCCGAGTTACTTAGCCTGGCTGGTAAACCGGGATATGTCGACCTGAGCGTGACCGCCCGCCAGGCGCTGCTGGAAGCCCAGTTGGCGGGCGAGCCCCTGGCCCCTCCCCCGGACGCCCTCTCGGCGGCGACCCGCGAGGTGCTGGATAGTTTTGCGGCGATGGACGAGATCCAGCAAATGGGCGGGCCCGCGGCCTGCCAAACCTATGTGGTCTCCATGAGCCGGGCGCCAAGCGACACGCTGGCCGTGCTCTTTCTGGCCCGCGAGGCCGGGCTGTTCCATTGGCCCGGGCCCGGGCAGCCGGCCCACTGCCGGGTGGATATCGTGCCGCTGTTCGAGACGATCGCCGAGCTGCAGGAGTGTGGGACGATCCTGGCCCAGACCCTGGCCAGCCCACCCTATCGCGCCGCGGTCGCGGCGCGCGGCCACCAGCAGGAGGTCATGATCGGCTATTCGGATAGCAACAAGGATGGGGGCTACCTATCGTCGACCTGGCAAACGTATTGCGCCCAGCAGGCGCTCGCCGCCGCCGCCACGGCCGCCGGAATCGCGCTGGTCGTCTTCCATGGCCGCGGCGGGGCCGTCGGGCGGGGGGGTGGACCGATGGGCCGGGCCATCCTCGCCCGGCCCCCAGAGGCGCAACTGCCCCACCTCAAAGTCACCGAGCAGGGGGAAGTGATCTTTGCCCGCTACGGCCACCCGGCGATCGCGGAGCGCCATTTCGAGCAGAGTATCCATGCCCTGCTGCTGTCGACGCTGGAGCCCGCGCCGCCCGCCCCCGCCGCCGACTGGGTGGCCACGATGGCCCGCCTGGCCGCGACCGCCCACACCAGCTATGAAGCCCTGGTCAAAGGGACCCCGCGCTTCCTGACCTTCTTTCGCCAGGCCACGCCGTTCCCCGAGCTCGGCACGCTCAATTTGGCCTCGCGCCCCGTAAGCCGGGCCGGGCAGGATGGCAGCGCGATCACCCTGGACGACTTGCGGGCCATCCCCTGGGTGTTCAGCTGGACGCAGGTCCGCGCCAATCTGCCCGGCTGGTTCGGCCTGGGCAGCGCCCTGGCCGCGGAGATCGCGGCGGGGGAAGTCACGCGGCTCCAGGCCATGTACCACGGCTGGCGCTTTTTCGCCATGGCCCTGGATAACGCCCAGATCAGCCTGGGGACCGCCGATATGCCGACGACGCGCCGCTACGCCAGCCTGGCCCGGGATGCACCCGATCTGTTTCCTCCCATCCTGGCAGAGTATGAGCGCAGTGTGGCGGCGGTGCTCCAGGTCACCGGCCAGCGGGAGCTGCTGGAGCGGACCCCCCTGCTGGCGCGGTCGATCAAGCTGCGCAACCCGTACGTGGACGCCCTGCACATCGCCCAGATCGCCTTGCTGCAGCGCTATCGGGCGCTGCCCGCCACGGCCGCCCCCGAGGAGCGGGCGGGGTTACTGGACGCGATCCACCACAGCATCAACGGCATTGCGGCCGGCTTGCAGACGACCGGCTAGCGCCGCGGCGGCGCGATATCCGGCCGGTGACTGAGGGTCAGATAGAGGCTGAGCACGAAATAATAGACGAGGAACAGGTACGACAGGTTGATCAGCAGCGGGTTGGGATGGGGCATTTGCAGCAAGATCGTCCCGCAGACCAGGCCCCAGAGACCGACCAAGCCGAGGGTAATCGGGCGCGCGGTTACCGTGCGCGTGGGGTAGACATACTTGATCGGGACGAAGACCAGCAAGCTACAGCCCACGATGATCAGGCTCAGGACGGTCACATCCAGGTGATTGACGATCGCATAGAAGGCGACCACATTCCAGTAGCTTGGGAAGCCGAGGAAAAAGTGGTCGTCGGTTTTGGCGTCGACCCGGCAGAACTGAAAGCTGGAGGCGAGCAAGGGCAGCACGGCGACCGTCATACCCGGTAACCCACTCGGCAAATAGCCGGCCGACCAGAGCAAGATGACGGGGGCGAAGACATAGGTGAGATAGTCGACGATATTGTCGAGCAGGCTGCCGTCAAACCAGGGGATGCGCTCCTGGACGCGCAGCCGGCGGGCCAGGGCGCCATCGGTGCCGTCGATGATCACTGCGGCCCCCCCCAGCCAGAGAGCCGAGACGGTATTGCCGCTGATCGCCGCCAGGACCATCAAGAAGGCCAGCACCACCCCGGCCGCCGTGTAAATATGGACGGTAAACGCACCGGCCTGTTCCCAGCGCGAGATCGCCGTTGGTTGATGGATCAAAGCGCCTCCTGCCCTGCACGACCAGGAGGCTAAATTTCCGCGCCGCGCCCCGCCCCCTGCACCAATCAGTATACCAGAATTGGCGACACTTTGCGCGCCAGGGGGCGGGAATCAGATGAGCTGTGTCAGGTGCAGGAAGTAAAAAACCAGCGGGCCAACCAGGATCAGGCTGTCGACCCGGTCGAGCAAGCCGCCGAAGCCCGGGAGCCAGTTGCCGGCGTCCTTGGCCCCGAACTCGCGCTTGATCCGCGACTCGAGCAAGTCGCCCCAGATGGCGCCGCCGGCGACGATCAGGGGCAGCACGGCCAGGAGCCAGCTGGCCGGCAGGGCAAAGGCCAGGAGGCCGGTGCCCAGGTAGGCGCCGAGCAGGTTGCCGGCCGCGCCGGCCCAGGTCTTGTTGGGGCTGATCCCGGGCGCCAGCTTCGGCCCGCCGAGGCGCGAGCCGACGACGAAAGCGCCGACATCACTCAGCGCGGTCGCGGTGCCGAGAGCCAGCAAAATGCCCTGCCCCAC
>DATGEF010000448.1:0-8822 GCA_035310405.1 Chloroflexia bacterium
CAGCCGGCGGCGACGACGTCGATCTTGCTCAGCTGGCCGCGGGTGACATTGGTGTAGGGCCGGAAGTAGGGCCGGTTGGCGCTGTCGCACGGCTCGTTCGGCCCGCCACAGTTGTAGCCCGAGACGATGGTGTCGGCCGCCGCGGTTTCGACCACGGCGAAGAAGGGGTTGGCCGGCGGCACGTCGGCGAAGGTGTAGTTGCCGGCGGCCGGCGTGACGATCGGCTTGTTGTAGCCCAAGACGACGATCTTGACCATCTGGGAGCGAGTCGTATTATTGTACGGGCGGAAGCTGAAGGTGCCGTCGCCGTTGCTGTAGCCGCTGATCACCCCGTGGCAGGCCAGATAGAGCACCGGCGTGTAGAAGTAGTCCGTCACATGCACATCGGTGAAGCTCAGCGTGCAGGGTGTGGCGCTCGGAGTGGCCGTGTTCGTCGGGGCCGTGGTGGCGGTATTCGTGGGCACGGTGGTCGCCGTGCTGCTCGGCCCGGCGGTCGCCGTGTTGCTCGCCGCCGCCGTCGCCGTCCGCGTCGCGGTGTTCGTCGCGGTCGCGGTGTTCGTCGCGGTGGCGGTGGCGGAGCTGGTCGGCGAACCGGTCGGCGTGGCGGTGCCGCACGGCGATTGGGTGAAGGTCAGCTTGAGCCCCGGGCTGAGCCCGCCCGTGTTGCACTCAAACGAGGTGAAGAAGCTCCCGGTATCCCGCTGCACGCCCACCGTGGCGCTGCTGCCGCCCTGCGTCACCGTGCCGTAGATGATATCAAACTGCCCGGTCGGCGAGTTTTCGTAGAGGCGGATCTCAAAGTCGACGGTGCCCCCGCCAGCGAAGTAGCCGCCTTTCCACTCGATATCGAACACCCGATTGGGCGCGCTGCCCTCGACCAGGGTGTAGATCCCCTGGTTGGTACCCGTCAGCAGCAAGTCGTCCCAATGCGGCAGGATCGCGTAGTTAAACTGGCTCGCCGGCAAGCAGGTATTGGTGTAGTCGGTCGCCGTGGTGAGGAACTGCGCGTTGCCGTTGGAGCTGACGTTGACTGTCGTGAAGCTCTGATCGTAGAGCCGGAAGGGGAACGGGATTGTCACCGGGTTCACGCAGTCGTCGCAGTTGGAGCCGGCCACGAACGTCGTCGCCGGCACCACCGTGGCCCCCGTCGCCGTGGCGATCGCGTAGTTCTGGACGAAGCAGGGGTTCGGGGTCGCCGTCGGGGTCGCCGTGCCGGTGGGGGTCGGGGTGATGGTAGGCGTGCGGGTCTGGGTGGCGGTCGGCGGCGTGCCGGTCACCGTCGGCGTCGGCGTCCCCTGGAGGGGCGGCACCTGCGGGTCGGTATAGGCGTCGCCGCTGGCGCTGGTGCGGCTGTCGTACCACATGCCGAGCACATTGCCGTTCGTGGCGCCGAGGCCGTGGTAGTCGCCGATGAAAGTCGAGGGCTGGGTCTGCACGTCGGCCACCGGGTCATTGCCCAACGTGCCGTCGAGTTTGCGCCAGGTCGCGCCCTCGTCGTCCGAGTACGACTGGTACCAGCGGCTCAGGAAGTCGTTGGGGTCCTCGCGGCGGTCGTTCCAGCCGGTCCAGATCCGGCCGTTGGCGCTGACGCTCATCCAGGGGTAGTACTGATCTTTCCCCTGGCCGTCCGTGTTGATCTTGCTCGCGGCGGAGAACGTGGCGCCGCCGTCGGTCGAGAGGCGGAAGAGGGTATCGCTGTGGAACCCGCTGGACCCCGCACAGGTGTAGGCGCTCTCCAGGTCGCCCCCGGAATAGACCATATAAACATGCGACGGGTTGGTGGGGCTGATGCCGAGGATCGGGTGGCTGCGGGAGCGGAAGCTAGAGCCCCCGGCGTTGACGCAGAAAATGCCGCGCCCGGCCTGGGCCGAGGTGCAGGCGCCGCCCTGGACGATGGGGAGGACGGTGTAGGTGAAGGTGGCGCCGCCGTCGGTCGAGCGGGCGACGACGTTCTGTACGCCGGCCGCGCAGCCGGTCGCCTGGTTGGTATATTGCTGATAGCCGACATAAAGCCAGCCGTTCGTGGCCACCCGGGGCTGGCTCGACTGCTCATAGCCCTGGGCCGGCGGGATATCGCCGACGATGAACGCGGCGCCCCAGGTCGCGCCGCCGTCGGTCGATTTATAGCCCTTGATCCGCCCGGCGCCCGAAAAGTCGGTATAGGTGACGTAGACGACATTGGCGTTGCTCGGGTCCGTGGCCAGGTTGGAGCGGTCGGGCGTCGTAACCTGGCTCGGTCCCTGCCAGGTGGCGCCCCCATCGCTCGACCGGATGATATAGGTGGGCCCGCTCGTGCTCAGGATACCGACGTAGACATGGCCGTCCGGCCCGTAGACCACACTGGGATCGCAGCACGCGGCCGGGACCCCGTACGTCGAGGCATCGTGCGAGGTCCAGGTGGCGCCACCGTCGGTGGTGCGGAAGATGCCGACGCCGGCGGTGCCCCCGTCATTCGAGCTGCCGATCGCGTTCAGGCTGTCGGTCGGGTTGATGTCGATCTGGAATTCGTTCTGCCCGCTGCCGAGCACGTTCCCGTTGCTCATGCGCACATCGGGGCCGTAGTTGGGCAGCAGGCCGCCGAACAGGCCCGGCCGCGCGGCGCCGGCCGTTTGTTGCAGCCGGGTCTCGTACTCGGCGGTCCAGATATTGTCGTACTGGCCGTGGTGGGCGGCCAGCCAGGCGGGGGTGTAGGGGTTCTGCGGCGCCGGCCCCGGCGCGCCGGGCGCGGCGGCCCCGAGCAGGGCGGCGCTGGCCGCCGGCCCGTTACCGCTGATCGGCGCCACGGCCACCAGGACCAGGATCGCGAGCACCGCGAGGATCAAGCTACGCTTCCACATATCGGCGGCATCCTTTCTGTGTCCTTACCTGAAGAGTCAACGGTCGAGGCTGCGGCGTTGCAGGGGGTTTCCAGCGATCGTGCGCCCATTGTACAGGCAACCTGCGGCCCTGTCCAGGCCCCTCGCCCCCTAGTCCCGTACGGTTGCAAAGGCGGCGCCGCCGCCTTCAGAGGGACCAGATCCCACCGGTGCCCCAGCCATACCGGTCCCGACAGAAACAATTCATTCTTACACAGGGAATTGTGCAGATAATAGCGCCGTGCGGCGATCATGTGCGGACATAAATGTTAGCAAAGATAGCAAAGAATTTGTCATTCTGAGCGCAGCGAAGAATCCGTCGCCCAGTGGACCGGATCGAGGCCGGCGGCTGGCCCGACGACCCCTGCCTCCCGACCACGCCGCCCATGCATGGCCGCCCGGATCGCCCCATTGGAGCAGAGCATACACACCCCAACGGATTCTTCGCTGCGCTCAGAATGACAGATCTTATGCTTTCTGCTAACAAAATACACTATCGAACCATTTCTCTTGACATCACAGGGGCACCTGGGGCTGGGTATTGGCCGCAGCGCTAAAAGCGAACCCTAGCCAATTGAATCCTTCCGGCGCTTGCTCCGTGCCTGACCCAATCGCGCAGATCCAAGCCAAAACCTGAGCAGGGGTTTGCTGAAATAGCTGATCCTCTAGTTTTGGGGCAGCAGACTGAGACATAACGCATTTCCTTCTAAGGAGGCCCCGCATCCGGTGCGTACTGCGCCAGCACGGTCGCGGCGTCGGGCCGGCCGCTGGCGCGAATCACGCGGCACCACGCCGCCACGTCGAACGGCACGCGGCGAAACTCCAGGCGCAGGTGCCCCGCCGTCGCCGTGAGCAGGGCGTATTCGGCCCAGGGGTCGGGGCGGAAGTGGTCCGCGGGCTGGTGCCGGGCGTAGGCCAGGCCGACACTGCCCGGGTTGAAAAAGAAGGCGTCGCCGAACCGGCGGATCTGTTGCAAGTGGGTGTGCCCGCCCGTCAGCACCGCGCCCCGGTAGCGGCCGAGCAGGGACTCGAGTTCCGCTTCGGGCGTCTCGGGGAAGATGAGCTCGTCGAAGGACTGGGGCGAGCCATGGAAGCCCACCAGACGCTGCCCGCCGTCCAGGGCGATCTCGACTGTCGGCGGAAACGCGGCGATGAACGCCCGGTCCGCCACCGACAGCTGCGCCAGCGACCACGCACGCACGGCCTCCTGCACCGCCGAGACCGGTTCGCTCGTCCCCGTCACCTGGCCGGTGAGCAGCCAGGCGTCGGCGTTGCCCATCACGACCGGGCAGGCCAGCGCGCGCAGGCGCGCCACGGTCTCCGCCGGCTGCGCCCCGCCCTGGATCGCGTCGCCCAGGCAGACAACCTGGTCCGGCGGGTCGGCGGCCCAGTCGGCGCACACCGCGTCCAGGGCGACGCGGTTGCCGTGGATGTCGGAAATGACCGCGATCCGCATCAACACTCACCGCCCTTCACTTTGGTCCAGACCGATCCCAGATTCCTGGGCCCCAGGGTACACGACCCCGGCGCTTTTGTCAACGGGTGGGCAACTTATGGATCGGAGCGCTCCCCGTTGCGCGCCATGGGCTGGCCCACCCGCACGGCAAGAGCTTCGAGGGCAGCGCCCTCTCCCACAGACGTCCTGCCCGCCTACCCGCCCGGCCCCCATTTCGGGTATAATAGGGCTATGCCAACCCGCCCACCCCCGGTCAAGATCGTCACCGACAGCACGGCCGATATCCCGCCCGCCGTCGCCGCGGAGCTCGGGATCACCGTCGTGCCGCTCCTGGTGCAGATCGGCGACCAGGTCTACCGCGACCACGTCGACCTGAACGGGCACGCCTTCTACCGGCTGCTTGAGGCCACCCCGGGCGTGCCGACGACGTCGCAGCCGCCGATCGGCCAGATCGAAGCGCTCTATCGCGACCTGACGGCCGACGGCGCGGATGTCGTCTCCATCCATGTCTCGTCCGGGCTCAGCGGCACCTACAGCACCTGCGCGCTGGCCGCGACCTCGCTCGATCTGCGGCTCGGCGCCGTGCGCGTTGTCGACTCGCAGGCGCTCTCGATGTGCCTGGGCTGGATGGCCGTCTTCGCCGCCCGCGCCGCCCGCGACGGCCGCTCCCAGGCGGAGATCGGCGACCTGGTCGACGGCATGCTCGGCCGGGTGCGCATCCTGGGGCTGCTCGACACCCTGGAATGGGTGCAGCGCGGCGGGCGGCTCGGCCTGGCCTCGGCCTTCCTGGGCACCATGCTGGCGATCAAGCCGATCCTGCACATGAAAGAGGGCAAAGCCGTGCCGATGGAGAAGGTGCGCACCAAGCCCAAGGCGATGCAGCGCATGGTCGAGCTGACCGAGAGCTTTGGCCGCCTGGATGCCCTGGCCGTCGTGCATGGCGATGCCCCCGACGAGGCTGAGCGGCTGATCGATCTGCTGGCGGGTATCTACCCGCGCGACCAGATCCTGGTGTCGCATATCGGGGCCGTGCTGGGCTCCCACGTCGGCCCGCGCGCGGTCGGGATCTGCTGCGTGCTCGCGCGCACCTGACGGCAGATTGCTCCGTATGTCCCAAGCCACCGACATCCTGCTGAAAATCCTCCAGCTGGAAGAGCATAAAGGCTTCCTGGACACGGCGGTGGCCGGCGGCCTGAGCGCCTACGCCGAGCGCTGGGCCGCCCAGGCCCGCGCCCGCCAGCCGCTGGCCGCGCCGCGGATCGACGCCATCCGCGCCACCCTGCTGCCCTATACGGAGCAGGGCCGCAGCAGCCGCGAGGTCCGCCTGCGCCGCGCGACCGACCTGCTGGCCGGCCTGGCGGACGGCGCGCAGGACGCGCCCGCCGACGACGCCGAGGCGCCCGCCGCCGCGAAAAAAAAGCCGGCGCGCCGGGCGGCCGCCACCGTCTCGCCGCTGACGATGGCCAGCGGCCGCACCACCGCGGCGCGCCCCGTGGTGAGCCCCGCGGCGCCCGGGCCCGACCCCCGGCCGGCCGCCCCGGTCAGCGCCGAGGTCGCCCGCAGCGCCCATCGCCGGCAGCCGTCGCTCGACAGCCCCATCCTGGTGGTCAAGGGCGTGCGCGAGAACACCGCGAAGCTGTTCGAGAAGCTGAATATCTACACCGTACGCGACCTGCTCTACTTCTTCCCCCGCCGCTACGACGACTTCAGCGCCCTCAAGCCGATCAGCGCGCTGACGTTTGGCCAGGTCGAGACGGTCATCGGCACGATCTGGCAGGTCGAGGTCAAGCGCACGCGCAATAACATGGCCATGATCAGCGCGACGATCGTCGACGACAGCGGCGCGCTGCGCGCCATCTGGTTCGGGCGCGAGTGGATGGCCCGGTCGCTGGTCGAGGGCCAGCAGTACGTCTTCAGCGGCAAAGTCAACGAGTTCAACGGCCGCCTGGGCATGAGCGGCCCCGAGTTCGAGCCCTACGACACCGAAGAGCTGCTGCATACCGGCCGCCTGGTGCCGGTCTATCCGCTCACCGAGGGGCTGACCAAGCGCGGGGTGCGCCGCATCGTGCGCGAGGCCGTCGGCAGCTTTGCCGGCCTGCTGGACGATGCCCTCCCCGAGACGATCCGCGTCCGCGCCGGGCTGTTGCGCCTGCCGGAAGCCCTGCACCAGGTCCATTTCCCCGACGAGTGGGGCCTGCTGGAACGCGCCCGCCGCCGCCTCTCCTTCGACGAGTTCTTCCTCATCCAGCTCGGCATGCTGCAGCGCAAGCAGCAATGGCAGCACGACCAGCCCGGCCTGGCCTTCGGCGACCACCAGGCCATCCTCGACAGCTTCATTAGCACGCTGCCCTTCACCCTGACCGGCGCCCAGCAGCGGGTGGTCGGCGAGATCCTGGCCGACATGCGCCGGCCGCTGCCGATGGCCCGCCTCATCCAGGGCGACGTCGGCTCCGGCAAGACCGTCGTCGCTGCCATCGCCCTGCTGAACGCGATCGCGGACGGCGCGCAGGGGGCGCTGATGGCCCCGACCGAGATCCTGGCCGAGCAGCATTACCGCGGGCTGAGCAAGCTCTGCAAGAACTTCTGGCTGCCCATCGGCGACGCCAACCCGAAGCTGGCCGAGGTCGCCGCCCGGCTGGCCGCCGTCCAGGCCGAGGCGGAGGAGGCCGCCCGCCAGGCGCAGGACGCCGCCCCCGCCGACGCCGGGGATAGCCGCACCTATCGCGCCAACGAGACGATCGTGGCGGCGCCGGTCGCCCTCAGCCCGGCGCTGGCGGCGCTCAAAGCGTTGCTCGGCAAGCTCGACCAGGCCCCGCTCTTCGAGCCGGAGGCCGGCCCCCCGCCCGGCTACCGGCCGATCCAGATCGCCCTGCTCACCGCCGGCATGCGCAAGAAGGAGCGCGACCGCGTCTACCGCGCGCTGGCCGACGGCACCTGTGACCTGGCGATCGGTACCCATGCCCTGATCACCGAGGGGCTGCAATACGCCCGGCTCGGCCTGGTCGTGATCGACGAGCAGCACCGCTTCGGCGTCATGCAGCGCGAGCGGCTGCGGCAGAAAGCGGCCGCGATCGGCGTGCTGGCCGACACGCTGGTGATGACGGCCACCCCCATCCCCCGCTCGCTGGCCCTGACGATCTACGGCGACCTCGACATCTCGGTGATCGACGAGATGCCGCCCGGCCGCCAGGTGATCAAGACGCGCTGGGTCGACAACAGCCGCCGCGACCAGGCCTATAACTTCATCCGCCGCGAGCTGGTCGCCGGCCGCCAGGCCTTCATCATCTGCCCGCTGGTCGAAGAATCGGACAAGATCGACGCCAAGTCGGCCGTCGCCGAGCACGAGCGCCTGCAGACCGAGGTCTTTCCCGACTACCGGCTGGCCCTGCTGCACGGCCGCATGAAGGCCGCCGAGAAAGAGCAGATCATGGGCGCCTTCCGGCGCGGCGAGTACGACATCCTGGTCTCGACCTCGGTCGTCGAGGTCGGCATCGACATCCCCAACGCCACCCTCATGCTGGTCGAAGGCGCCGAGCGCTTCGGCCTCAGCCAGCTGCACCAGTTCCGCGGGCGCGTCGGCCGCGGCGAGTACCAGTCCTACTGCATCCTGATGTCCGAGACGGCGCTCGGCACGTCGATGGAGCGCCTGCGGGTGATCGAGGAGAACCACGACGGCTTCCGGCTGGCCGAAGAAGATATGCGCCTGCGTGGCCCGGGCGAGTTCTTCGGCACCCGCCAGAGCGGCGCCTTCGACCTGCGCATGGCCCGCCTCAGCGACATGGACACCCTCCTGCTCGCCCGCCGCGAGGCCGAGCACCTCTTCGCCGACGACCCCTCCCTGGCCCGCCCGGAGCACCTCGCCCTCCGCCAGCAGCTCGAAGCCTTCTGGGCGCTCGCCAACAGCGCGCCCGAGGCCTAGCCACCATGCGGGTCATTGCGGGCAGTGCCCGGGGCATCCATTTGAAAGGGCCGGAGGGGCCAGGCACCCGGCCGATGACCGACCGGGTCAAGGAGTCGCTCTTCGGCACCCTGGCCAGCCTGGGCTATCCCCAGGACGGTGACCGCGTGCTCGACCTCTACGCCGGCACCGGCGCGCTCGGCATCGAAGCCCTCTCCCGGGGCGCGGCCTGGGCCGACTTCGTGGAGCACCACGCCGGCGCGGCCCGGATCATCGCCGCGAACCTGGCCGCCAGCCACCTGGCCGCCCAGGCGCGGGTGCATGTGGTGGGGGCGCAGGGCTATCTGCAGGGCGGCATCCGCAGTGGCGCGGGCGGCGGCGCGCCGGCCGGTCTGCCGCGCGACGATAAGTATGATATAATATTCATGGACCCGCCCTATGCCGACCCGGCGATTGTGACGATCCTGGAGCTGCTGGCGGGCGACCGCTTCCTGGCGCCGGAGGGCCTGCTGGTCGTGGGGCACGCGACCGCCGTGGCGCTGCCGGAGACGCCCGGCACCCTGGGCCGCATCCGCCACAAGCTCTTTGGTGGCTCGGCCTTCTCCCTCTATCG
>DATGEF010000449.1:0-8437 GCA_035310405.1 Chloroflexia bacterium
ACCTGTCGTGGCGGCCAAGCCGGTATAATCGCCGATGAAACCGCTGCTGCCGGGCACCGAGGGCGCCGTGCTGACGGCGATGTTCGGCTCAAACGTCACGCCATGGTCCAGCGAGTCGGTATAGTACTCCTTGTAATTGGCGTCGTTCGGGTCGTCCCGGCGATCGAGCCAGGCGATATGCAGCCGGCCGTCCGGCGCGGTGGCGATCCAGGGGAAGAATTGGTCCTTGCCGTTGCCGATCGAGTCGTCGTTCACCCGTTGCGGCGGCCCCCAGGTCGTGCCGTTATCGGTCGAGCGACTCAGCAAGATATCGGCATCTCCGGTGCGGTAATCGCTCCAAACGGCATACAGATACCCGTCGATCTGTTGGTCGACGGCCATCGCGCCAAAGGCATTGTCCCGGAAGCTGGTATGCGGTAGCGGGCTCGGCAGGTCGACGATGCTGGCGATATGCGTAAAGAAGGGAAAGGTCTGCCCGCCGTCGATCGAGCGCGAAAAGAGCACCGTATCATAATTCAACTGGCTCTGCGTCTGCGCGCCCAGGTAATAGAGATAAACCTCCCCATGCCGCCCGATCGCCGGCACCGTCCCCTGGTTGTTGTTCGAGATCGGCGGGCTGGCCGTGATCGGCACGGACCAGGATATCCCATGGTCCGTACTGCGCGAGAAGATAGTTGACGCGTCGACCTGGGTGGATGCGTCGCCGCAGTTGGGGCCGGCCAGGAACGCAAAATGGGTCCAGCCCTCGTAGACATTCCCGTTGTTGGAGCTCCCCGGCATGGTGTCGACGGCCACATACTCCTTATCCTGGAGCACGGCGATCGTGCCATTGTTGCTGTTGGCGGCCAGCTGCAGCGGCGGGCTGAAGGTAAGACCGGCATCAGTCGAGCGGGAGTTGTACATCCCGCCGCCGCCCCCACACGCCGATCCCGCGTAGCCCAGGTAGCCAAAATAGGCATTACTGCCGGTGCCAAAGGTCATCGCCGGGTCGCCATAAAACAGGCTGCCCGCCCCGGGCACCGGGTAGTTCGTCCAGGCGGTGCCGCTATTCGTCGAGAGATAAACATAGGGGCACAAGTTACAGCGATAATCGTTGGCCGCGGCGATGACCCGCGTATCGTCTTCGGGGTTGATCGCGATCGTCGTTTCGTTCTGGGCCGCGGGGTTGTTCAGCGACGCGTCGACATTCGGCCCGAAGACGGGCAGCGTCAGCGGGCCCCAGGGGCCGCGGGCCCCCGGCGCGCCGAGTACGCGCCGCGCCGGCACGGCCACCACGCCCGACAGGTGATGCAAGGGATCGGTAATCAGCGGGGGACCACTCCCCACCGCGGCGAGTTGCGCCGTTGGCGCCGTCTCCGCCCCGACCCCCCCACCGGCGAGGCCCACCCAGCAGAGACCCCCCAGCGCTAACATTAGGACCAGCACCCGGATCTGACTGCGAGACATGCGCACTCCTTCCATCTTCCTGTTCCCTGCCCACGCACTTTCGTACCGCCATGTGCCTGATTATAGCACCATATCGATAATCCCATATCTTGCCCTACCTGTGCCGCGGGGGTAGTGCCTGGTAGGGATGACCGTCAGCCCGCGTAGGCGGGCTTCCGGACTCGTAGCCGCGGCTTTAGCCGCCAGGCGTCCAGCCCCAGGACCGTGCCGCTACGCAGTGCCCACCAGCTATACACAAAAGTACCAATGTAGGGGTCTTGACGGCACAGCAGGTTTAGCATACAACATCCCCAGGACTAGCTGCGTGTGCGCCGACCCTCGCCCCGCCCCCGCGGGCAACTGTTGCCGGAAAACGATGCCGGGGAGAATGCACTGACGTTCATGGCCGGCTCGGTAGCCTTATGGATTGAACCAGGCACCGGGTATCTGCACAAACTTACGCGGCAGTTGAATCTAACTTTCAGTGCGGGTCATACGGCCCGACTTAAATCGCCAGTGGATGCCTCCATGACCCCATTTCCGAATCCGATAACCCAATCCCTTAGATCCTTGGAAGTGCAGGACTTGACCTTAACATTCACGCGGTTTAACGATCCGACGATTGAGGTGGAGATCCCAGTACCGCCCTAAAGGAGCGCACAATGCCGAGCGATGGATTCTTTGATGCCTCCGGCACCGCCCCGGCCTCCCGGGAGGATGCAGAACTTATCAAGCAGGCTATTCAATTGCCGATCCCCCCGCCGCAATAAACCGCAGCGCCGCCCCAACCGTGCCTACCGCGAGACGGGCGACCCGTCTCGCGGTGATCCTCTTTGCTCCTGTAATCGCCCGCGGACCAAAACAGGCCTACAGGCGCGGAGGATCGCGCCTCCAGGCGCATCCGGGCCAGTCGCTTCCCTGGCTATACTGGCAGCAGTGATTGTGTAGCGGTGAGGCCCCCCCGCCCGCCCCATCGCCAAGGAGAACCACCATGATTGCGATTGCTGCCCGCACCACCCGCCGGCCCGAACCGCCGGCGGCGGCTCCCGCCGCCTACGCCGGCCCACTGCTCTTTCGTGTCGCGCTGCTGACCCTCGGCGTCGCCGCCATCCATTTCGCGGTGGCGCCGGATCACCTCGACGAATATCTCCCCTTCGGCCTCTTCTTTATCGCGCTCGGCCTGGCCCAGGTCGCGCTGGCGGTCGCCACTCTCTGGCGGCCGGGCCGCCGGCTGTTCGCCGGGGCGGCCCTCGGCACGCTCGGGGTGCTGGGTCTCTGGGCCCTCTCGCGCACCAGCGGCCTGCCCCTCGGCCCCACGCCCTGGCAACCGGAGGCGGTGGGCGTGGCCGATCTGCTGGCCGCCGTGCTGGAGGGCGCCGCGGTGCTGCTCTTTGCGCTGCTGGCCCGTGGCCCGCGGGCGCGGCGCCGATCCGCCGGCCGGCTCCGCCGTATCGTGCGCGTCACCTGGACCACCCTCACCCTGCTGCTCACCACCCTGCTCACCGTCGCCTTGTCCGCCTTCGGCACCCTGGCCGGGGCCAGCCGGATGCCGGAGGCCGTGAACCTGGGCGTGGCGGTCCCCGGCCAGTCCGCGGTTTCCCTGACCAGCCTCGTCGAACCGCCCGGGCCGCAGCCCGTCCGGGCCTTCACCCTCACCGCCGCAGTGGTGCAGATCGGGGGCCAGGATGTCTGGACCTACAACGGCACGGTGCCGGGCCCCGAGCTGCGCGTGACCGAGGGCGACCGCGTCCGCGTCACCCTGATCAACCACCTGCCCGCCGCCACCAGCATCCACTGGCACGGCCTGCGCCTGCCCAACGCGGAGGATGGCGTGGCCGGCGTGACCCAGGACGCCGTGCCGCCCGGCGGCACCTTCACCTACGAGTTCGTGGTCAAAGACCCGGGCACCTACTGGTATCACAGCCACCAGGATACCCTGCACCAGATCCCGCTCGGGCTCTACGGCGCCCTGGTCGTCGCGCCGCAGCAGGGGCCGGCCTACGACCGCGACTATGCCGTCGCTTTCGGCGACGCCGGCCGCACGGGCATCGTGGCCAACGGTGCGGTGGCCGGCCTGCTCCTGGCCGCCCGGCCCGGGGAGCTGGTGCGCCTGCGGCTGATCAACGCGGCCCTGATTGATATGCCCGGCACGCCGGAGTCCGTGGCCCTCGTCGGCGCGCCCTACACGGTGATCGCCCTCGACGGGCATGACCTGCACGGCCCGACGCCCCTCGGCCCGGAGATCCTGCCGATCGGCACCGGCCAGCGCTACGACCTCGCCTTCCGCATGCCCACGAGCGGCCAGGTGCGCCTGGTCTACGCTGGGCCGGAATCGCAGGCCGAGGCCGAAGCGGCGGACAATGCGGCCAAGGGTCCGCTGGCCGCCTTCCTGCGCAGCATCCCCGACGCGATTTTCGGCGCCTCGAAGATCCGCCACAAGGAGGCCATCACGCTGGGCGACGGCCCGGCCCCGGCAATCCCAGCCCTGGCCACCCTGCCCATCTTCGACCTGACAACCTATGGCACGCCCGCGCCCGACTCGGTGGCCGACCGGACCAGCTTCGACGTCAGCCAAGACCTGCATATCGGAGTCGTGCCCGGCTTCCGCGACGGCGCTTTCGAGAACATTCACCTGCTGAACGGCCAGGCCGCCCCGGATACCGCCCCGATCCTCGTCCGCCCCGGCCAAGTGGTGCGCCTGCGCTTTATCAACGAGACCGACGAGTACCACCCGATGCACCTGCACGGCCACATCTTCTCGGTGATCAGCAAGAACGGCCAGCGCATCACGGGCAGCCCGGTGCATCTCGACTCGATCCTGGTGGCCCCGCACGAGACGTGGGAAGTCGCCTTCCTGGCCGACAACCCGGGCCTCTGGATGCTGCACTGCCACGTGCTGATCCACGCCGCCTACGGCCTGATGACCATGGTGGACTACGTGGGCATCACCACACCCTACACAATGGGCACGCGCTCCGGCAACATGCCCGAGTAGGGATTGCCGGTTACGAGCAAAGAAAGGCGGTTATTGCCATGACCACGCGCTCTACCTCACTGGCGCTCACGCGGCTATTGCTGCTCGGCGGCGCCATCGCCGGCCCGTTATTTATCCTGACCGCGCTCCTTCAGGACTACACGCGCCCTGGTTTTGACCCGCGGCTCCACCTGCTCAGCCAACTTTCGCTGGGCGAGTGGGGCTGGGTGCAGATGGCGAACTTTACGCTGGCGGGCGTGCTCAATCTCTTCTACGCCGTGGGCCTCTGGCGACGGTTGCACCCCGGCCCGGCCGGAACCATGGGACCGCTCTTGATCGGCGTGTATGGGCTTTGCCTGATTTTGGTCGGGGTTTTTACCACCGACCCGGCCCAGGGGTTTCCGCCGGGCGTCCCGGCCGCGACGCAGCCCTCCTGGCATGGGATTATCCATGCCCTCGGCGGCCTCTTCACCTTCGTTTCGCTGACGGCAGCTCTGCTGGTATTTGTCCGGCTGTTCCTCGCCCGGAAAGAGCGTGGGTGGGCAGCTTATCTCCTGACGAGTGCCGTGCTGATACTCGTGATATTTTTCGGCGGCTTCACCGATGCCACGCTCATGGCACGCACTCTGCGGCTGGCAACGTTGATTGGCTGGCTGGCCGCGTCGGTGATCGCCATCAAGCTGTTATGCACTACAAAGTGACCGGAGCATGTGATGCAGGTGAAACCGAGCAACCCGGGGACATCCGACGCGGGCGCCGCGCAGCCCGTCCAGCCGCCGTTACGCTGGGCGGGTTTGCAGTTCCGCACCACGGTCTCCTATGCCCTGACCACGCTGGTGGCTGTGCTGGCCTTCGAAATCCTGCTCGGCAGCACGATCTGGGCGCTGCTGACCTACGGCGGCCTGGCCGACGACGAGCTCATGCGCAATGCGACCCAAAGCGCGCAGGTGTATGCCCTGGCCGCGGCCGTGCAGGCCGCGGGCCCCGCGCTCGACCCGCAGACCACTTTCGCGCCCGGCCGGCCGGCGTCCATCGCTCTCGGGGACCAGAATCGGCCGGGTGGCTCGCTGGCGATCACGTATCTCGCCGGGCCGGCACGCGCCGAGCAAAGCCCGACCTTCGTGCTGCTGATCGGGCCGGATGGCCGCGTGGTAAGTAGCTCCTTCCCGGCGCGCTACCCGGCCGGCGCGGCGGTGGCGCGCGTGCTGCCCGACCAGGCGACGCTCATCGCCAACGCCCTGGCCGGAGTGCCGGGGAGCGCAATGGCCGGCACGGCGCCGGCCCACGTCGCCACGGCCGCCGCCCCGGTCGTGAGCCGCGACCGGCGGACGATCGGCGCGATCTATGTACAAGTGCCCAAGTTCGCGGGCGGGCTCGTCTGGCAGGGCTTCGCCGGCGGCTGGATCGTCAGCGGTGTTTTCTGGCTGCTGCTGATCCTGCCGGTCGGCACGGCGTTCGGGCTGCTCACCACCCGCGACCTGGTCCGGCGCCTGCGCCGGCTCATCGCCGCGACGACGCGCTTCGCCGACGGCGACCTGGGGCAGCGGGTAACGGTCTCGCGGCCGGACGAGGTGGGGCAGCTGGAGGCGCAGTTCAACCGCATGGCCGGGCAACTGGTCGAGAGCATCGGCCAGCGCCAGGCCTTGGCCGGCCAGAACGCGCGGCTGGCGGAGCGCTCGCGCATCGCCCGCGACCTGCACGACAGCGTCAAGCAGCAGGCGTTCGCCGTGACGATGCAACTGGGCGCGGCGCTGGCGCAGTTCAGTAACGACCGCGCCGCCGCGCTCACGCATCTGCGCGCGGCCGAGGAGCTGGCCTATCAGGTGCAGCAAGAATTAGCCGCGCTGATCCAGGAGTTACGCCCGCTGGCGCTGCAAGATAAACGGCTCGCCGCGGCGCTCGCCGAGTACGCAACGGCCTGGTCGCGCCAGCACACCATCGCCGTCGAGTTGCAGCTCGACGGCCACGCCGCGCTGCCGCCGGTGGTCGAGGAAGCACTCTGGCGGCTGGCGCAGGAGGCGCTGTCGAATGTAGCCCGGCACAGCGGGGCCCGCACCACCCGGATTACGCTGGCGCAGGAAGGCGATCAGGTGCGGCTGATGATCGCCGACGATGGGCAAGGCTTCGATAGTGTGGCGCAGGATGGCCCCGGCGTGGGCCTGCATTCGATGCAAGAGCGCATGGCGGCTTGCGGTGGGAAGGTGGAGATCGCGAGCCGGCCGGGCGCGGGCACGCAGGTTATCGCGCTTTGCCCCGTCGCTATGCTCGACGCGGCGCCGGGCGCGCCGGGCCGCGGCAGAGAGGGGTGTTAGCGCGATGGCCGAACGGATTAGCGTGCTGATCGTCGACGATCACGACGTGGTGCGTCAGGGCATCCGCGCCTTCCTGGCGAGCCAGCCCGATCTGGAGGTTGTGGGCGAGGCCGCGTCGGGGGCAGAAGCGGTGCGCCTGGCGCAGGAGTACATCCCGGACGTGGTGCTCATGGACCTGGTGATGCCGGGGATGACCGGGGTCGAGGCGACCCGGGCGGTCAAGCGCATCAGCCCCCGGACGCAGGTGGTCGTCCTCACCTCGTACCACGAAGACGAGCACATCTTTCCGGCGCTGCGCGCGGGGGCGCTGTCGTACACGCTCAAGGACATCCGTTCGTCAGAGCTGGCCGGGATCATTCGCCAAGCCGCGCAGGGGGAGTCGGTGCTGCATCCGCGCGTGGCGACCCGGGTGATTCAAGAAGTGCGGGCGGCGAAACCCGCCGTGCCCGCCGCCTTCGCGGAGCTGACGGAGCGCGAGCTGGAGGTGCTGCACCTGATCGCGGCGGGGCACTCGAACACGACGATTGCCGAACAGTTGGTGCTGAGCGAGAAAACCGTGAAGGGGCACGTGAGCAACATCCTCAGCAAGCTGCAGATGGCGGATCGGACGCAGGCGGCGGTCTTTGCCTGGCAGCAGGGCCTGATGGAGCGGGGCTAGCGCGCCTCTGCTCCCCTTTTGCCTCTTGCGCCGCGCAGCGATCAGGATCGGATATAAATCTTAGCAAAGATGACAAAAATCTGTCATTCTGAGCGCAGCGAAGAATCCGTTGCCCCGCGGATTCTGATTAGGGCCAGCGGGCGGTGGCCCCACGACCGCCGCCCGGCCCGCCTCCTGGACGTGACCGCCCAGCACGCCCCGTGGGGCCGCAGAAGGCGCGCCCCAGCGGATTCTTCGCTGCGCTCAGAATGACAGATCTTATATTTTCTGCTAATAAAATGCATCGTTAGCTCATTCAATGAGCAATCCTTATGATGAAGGTTATCTACTGATCCTTCTTGGCGCGCTCTTGCTGGAGATAGATTTCGAAAGCCCGAGTTCCCCGCCGTACCTCACGGCGGAGGATCTGCTCATGGAGACCTACTTGCTTCCATAAGGAAGTGATTAGGCGGGGATCCGTTTGCTCCAACATTTGATCGCAGGCCGCCATAATCGCCTGTTTCGCGGCCTTGGTCGTGGTGATCGTCGGATCCCACGGCCGGTCGAAGGCCCGTGGAGTTTTATCTGGGCTGTGCTTGCGCATGTATTGGGTGAAATTGCTACGGGCCTCGGCGAGGGAGTAGGAGCTGTTCGGGCCACCCCGAACGTCGTCTGCGCAGGGATCGTCCTGGCCATCATCTTCCCAGTGGCAGAGCTCACAAATCTCGTAGCAGCGTCGCTCTTGTAGCGTGGGATATCCGCAGCACGGGCAGGTATAGCGCAATCCCACCGGGGGCAGCGGGGTAGCTCCGGCGGCCACCCGCTGCCGGTAAGCTTCAAACCACTGCCGGCGATAGTTAAGATCAGGTACATGGGACATATCGGTTTCCTTAAAGAAATTCCATCTGGAAGCCAATCATATCGTCAGCCCGCGGAGGCGGGCTTCGCCCGGCGTTGCCGCGGCTTCAGCCTCCAGGCGTCCGCCTCAGAACCATGCCGCCATCGCACATCGTCTACAACGCCCAATTATTGTATAATAGATCGTTCCGTTTATCCGGCCCGTCCACGGATCATCCGGCCAGGGCGCCC
>DATGEF010000450.1:0-9260 GCA_035310405.1 Chloroflexia bacterium
CCGCACCAACGCCCCAGGGGAAGGACCGTCAGCCCGCGGAGGCGGGCTTCCGGACTCGTAGCCGCGGCTTTAGCCGCTAGGCATCTCGCCCCAGGGCCCTGCTGCTGGTTAGGTTGATCGGCATGGGCGGGTCTGAGACCCACCCCTACCCAGAATTAGCGCGCCGCCGGGTACTGGATCTCCTGAAGCACGCGTAGGAGCCTTCGTCGTCCTAACCCCCAACTCCCAACCCCCAACCCCCAACCCCCCACCCCCCGCCCCGCCTCACTCCCGCAACGTGGGGATGCGCGTGGCCGCGTCGAGGTCGGCGAAGCGGTAGCCGAGGCCGCGCTCGTTCAGGATGTAGCGCGGGTTCGACGGATCGGGCTCGATCTTCTGCCGTAGATACGTTATGTAAAGTCGCAGAAGCTGGGTATCGTCGAGGTACTCGCGGCCCCAGACGCGGGTGAGCAGGGTTTCGTGGTTGAGCAGCCGGCCGGCGTTGCGCACCAGGTGGTAGAGCAGCTTGTATTCGGTGGGCCGCAGCTTGATCCGCGTGCCGTCGACGATCACTTCCCGGGTGTCGAAATCAATCGCCAGGTGGGGATCGATCTCGACGAGGCTATGGACCGGCCCGGCGGCCGGCATCTCGGCGCGGCGCAGCAGGGCTTTGACCCGGCTGACCAGCTCACGCTGGCCAAAGGGCTTGGCCACATAGTCGTCGGCGCCCAGCTCCAGGCCGCGCACTTTGTCGGCTTCGCTGGCCTGCACCGTCAGCATAATGACCGGCACCGTGGAGATCTCGCGGATGGCTTTCAGGACCTGGAATCCATCCGCGCCGGGCAGCATGACGTCCAGCAGCACGAGGTCGGGCAGGTGATTGCGCAGCGCGGCGATCGCGGCATCGCCATCGCCGGCCTCGATCACGGCATAGCCCTGGCTCTCCAGGATCGCCGTCACAAGATCCACGATGCGGGGCTCGTCGTCGACGACCAGTATCGTCTGTGGCATAATCTCCCTTAACGGCGGCCGAACACCACGGGCAGCGGGGCTTTGTACTGGCGCGGCAGGCTGAAGGAGAACTGCGCGCCGCCGCCCGGTGCCGCGTTGACCCAGATACGGCCGCCATGCGCGGTTATTATAGCACGGGCGATATAGAGCCCCAAGCCCACGC
This sequence comes from Chloroflexia bacterium, assembly GCA_035310405.1. Taxonomy (GTDB): domain Bacteria; phylum Chloroflexota; class Chloroflexia; order QHBQ01; family JAICKM01; genus JAICKM01. The sequence continues at coordinate 1,154 of DATGEF010000450.1, forward strand.
CTTTCATTTGCCGCACGACACGGCTATTGAGCCGGGCAAAGCGCGAAAAGATCCGCTGGCGCTCGGCCTCCGGCACGCCAATGCCCTCATCGCTGATGTGCAGGATCACTTCATCGCTCAGCAAGTCACTGGTCAGCGTGATCCGGCCGCCGGCCGGCGAGTACTTGACGGCATTATTGAGCAAGTTGATCACGACCTGCTCGATCCGCGCATAGTCGGCCAGGACGGGCGGCAGATCGTCCGGCACGGCGATCACAAACTGGTGCCGGCTGCTGAGCAGCGCGACTTTCTGGACGGCATAGCGCACGAGCCGGGGGATATTGACGGGCTCCAGGGTCAGCTCCAGACCCCCGGCGCCGATCCGCGAGGCGTCGAGGAGACTGGCCACCATCGCGCTCAGCCGCGCGCTCTCCTCGGCCACGACCGCCAGCTGGTGGCGCACCTGGGGCGGGGGCAGCACATCGAGCTGATCGGCCAGCAGCTCGGCATAGCCGCGGATGACGGCGAGCGGCGTTTGCAGCTCATGGGAAATCACCGACAGAAACGTGGCCTGCAGCTCCTCGGCCTCGCGGCCGGCCGTCACGTCCTGGAAGCTGACGATGGCGCCGAGGGTGCGACCGCCCACCGCCACGGGCGTCACGCGGGCCGTGGTGTAGATCTGGCTCCCCTGCCGGCTGGTCAAGACGAGCTCAATCGCCGGGCCGCGAGGGGACTCGTCCGCCGCGGGGGCCGGAGCGCGATCGGCCGCGCCAGCCGGGTCGCCGGCCAGGGGACCCGCCCAGAGATCGTCGCCGTCGGCGGGGGCGCCGGCCCAGGACATCGGCCGGGCCTGCAACGCCTCGACCAGGCTGCGGCCCCGCAGGTCGTCCGCACGCCAGCCGGTGAGGCGCGTGGCCGCCGGATTGCAGCTGATCACGCGCCCGGCGGGATCGACCAGCACCAGCCCCTCCAGACTCTGCTCCAGCACGGAGTCGAGCCACTGGGCTTCGTCGACCAGGCGCGCGGCCCGCTCCCCGGCCTGCCAGGCCAGCTCGATATGCCGGACGGCCAGGCGCACGACATAAGGGCGGGTGCCCCACGGGTCCAGGCTCGGCGCGGTATACACCAGGGCCAGCAGGGCGACGGCGCTATCGATCGGAACGGCCAGGACATGCATGGGGCCCCAGGCCGTCGCCACCTGGGCCGCGCGGCGGGGCGGATCGATCTGCCAGCCGGGCAGCACCCCGAAGCGGGCGCCGGCCGGGCGGGCGCCGGTCAGGATCTGCAGGAGATCGGGGGCCGCCGTCGTCAACAGCTGCCCCAGCTGGGCCAGCCCCTCCGGGGGCAACCCGGCCCCCGCGGGCGGCAGGACCTGCCCCCGCTCGGTATGCCAGAGCGCGATCAGGCCCGCCTCGGCGGCCAGCAGATCGACCAGGATCTGGGCCAACTCGGCCAGGGGCGGGGCGAGCGACGTCATGCGGGGCGCCTATTGCGGCTGCGGCACGTCGATATCGACATGCGGGCCGAGGAAGTGCGGCTGCTGGGCCACCAGCAGGCCCCATTGCATCACGACCAGGGCCGGCAGCTCCCGGAGGCGATCGTGGATGGTGGGCTGGTACTGGCGATCGGCCACGACGCCGCTGCCCTGCACCCCCAACTGGGCGCAGGTAAAGAGCGCGCGGGGCAGATGGTAGGCATTCGTCACGAGGGTGGCGTCCGCGAGGCCAAACACCGCATGGGCGCGATAGCAGCTGTCATAGGTATGGAAGCCGGCATAATCGAGCACGATATCGCCGGCCGGCACGCCCAGGCGCAGGGCCACGCGGCGCATGGCCTCCACTTCGTTATAATCCGGCCGACTGTTATCGCCGGTCATGAGCAGTTTATCGACTTTGTGGCGGCGGTAGAGATCGGCGGCGGTGGCCACCCGGTCATAAAGCGCCTCGCTGGGCGCGCCTTGCGGCGTGAGCCCGGCGCCAAACACCAGGGCGGCGTGGTGATAGGGGAGATCGGATGCGGTGGGGGCGTAGATCATCGCCGCCGTGGCGGCCTGCACATGCCAGACGAGGCCGGCCAGCAAGAGGGCCGCCAGGCACCCCATGAGGAGCAGCCCGCGCAGCAGGCGGACCAGACGCGCCCGGGAGCAGAGCGCCCGGACCCGCCGCCCTCTGTCTCTTGACCAAGGGGAGATTGCCATAGCTGATTATAACAGAAAGCGCCCGATCGCAACGCGGTGTCACCAGGGGTACCGGCCATCTCGGTGCAAATTGGGCTCAAATTGCACTAATGGATGCAATCCAAAAAGGGGCATTCGGATGTATAATACAGGAGTGCCGGCGGCCACAGCGCCGCGGCACACAGCGGCCCATTCACATCCCCTATTCCTGAGGAGGAGCACGCAGCATGAAAAAGTTTGCCTTATTTTTACTGGTGGCAACGCTGGCACTGGTGGGTATGCCGCACGGCATCAGCCGCGCCGCGGATAATACTATTACGATAACGCTGAACGCGCAGAACAACTCGGGGGAGAGCGGCACCGCGACGCTCACCGACCTGGGGAACGGCCAGACGAAGGTCGTGCTGGACCTGGGCGCGGGCCTGGCCGACCCGCAGCCGGCGCATATCCACCCCGGCACCTGCGCCAATCTCAACCCGAAGCCGGAGTATCCGCTGACCAATGTCGTCAACGGCAAGTCGGAGACGATCGTGAAGGTCAGCCTGGCCGACCTGACCAAAGAAGCCTACGCGATCAACGTCCACAAGTCGGCCGCCGAGGTCGCGGTCTATACGGCGTGTGGTGACATCAAGGCCATGGCGATGCCCGGCGGTACGAGCGGTGGCGCGATGAACACGACCACCGTGACGCTGAACGCGCAGAACAACTCGGGGGAGAGCGGCACCGCGACGCTCACCGACCTGGGCAACGGCCAGGTGAAGGTCGTGTTGGACCTGGGCGCGGGCCTGGCCGACCCGCAGCCGGCGCATATCCACCCCGGCACCTGCGCCAATCTCGATCCGAAGCCGCAATATCCGCTGACCAACGTCGTCAACGGCAAGTCGGAGACGATCGTGAACGTCAGCATGGCCGACTTGACCAAAACACCCCACGCGATTAACGTCCACAAGTCGGCCGCCGAGGTCGCGGTCTACACGGCGTGTGGTGACATCCAGGCGATGACGATGCCCGGCGGCACCACCAGCGGTGGCACGAGCGGCGGCACCACCAGCGGCGGCACGAGCGGCGGCACCACCAGCGGCGGGTCGACCATGCCGGCGACCGGCAACGGCAGTGAGCCGTTGTTCCTGCTGGGCCTGGCCCTGCTGGCCACCTTGCTGCTGGGCGCCGGCCTGCGCCTGGCCCGCAAGCGGGCCTAACGCCCGCGCCAGGGCCGGCCCTGCGCGGCCGGCTCGATCCCAACCCCCCAGGGGTGCTGCCTGAACGCAGCACCCCTGGTTTGTTCCTGGCCGATCTGGCCCGGCGCCTGCTTGACACGCTTGCGCGGGATTGCGTATCATAAAGCGCCGCGGGAGCAATCCAGCCTGCGTATATAGAGATGCCGGCCCGCCCAGGGACGCAACCCTGGACCCGGGTTCCGGATTTGGAGCGGTCACAGAGATAGATCAAGGGTGATCTCCTGGCGGAGACCATCTAGAAGGTGAAAAGACCAGCATGGCGACCAAATTAGTCATCGTCGAGTCGCCGACGAAGGCCCGGACGATCAGCAAAGTACTCGGCCGCGCCTACCAGGTGCGGGCCTCGGGCGGCCACGTGCGGGACCTGCCCAAGACCAAGCTGGGGATCGACACGGAAAACGGATTCGAACCCCAATACCTGGTCAGTCGCGACAAGACCAAAACGGTCAAAGACCTGCGGGAGCTCGTGCAGAGCGCCAGCACGGTCTACTTGGCCACCGACCCCGACCGCGAAGGCGAGGCCATTGCCTGGCATATCGCCGAGGCGACGAATGCGCGGGGCGGCGGTCGGCTGGTGCAGCGCATCAGCTTCCACGAAATCACCCCGGAGGCCATCCGCGAGGCGGTCGCCCATCCCCGCGAGATCGACATGCAGCTGGTGAACGCCCAACAGGCGCGCCGCTTGCTGGACCGCCTGGTGGGCTATAAGCTGAGCCCCTTGCTCTGGAAAAAGGTGCAACGCGGGCTCTCGGCCGGCCGGGTGCAGTCGGTGGCGGTGCGGCTCGTCGTCGAGCGTGAGCGCGAGATCGAGGCTTTCGTGCCGGTCGAGTACTGGACGATCGAAGCCGATTTCTGCAAGGAAGACGCGGCCCACAGCGTAAAAACCCGCAAAGACGGCACCTTCCATGCCACCCTCCAGGCGATCCGCGGCAAAAAGCCGGAGTTGAATACCCAGGCGGACGCCGAGGCCGTGATCCGGGCGCTGCAGGGCGCCAGCTACGTGGTGGAGAGCGTCAAGCGGCGGGAGGGGCGGCGCAACGCGGCCCCGCCGTTCATCACCAGCACCCTCCAGCAAGAGGCGGCGCGCAAGCTCAACTTCACCGCCCGGCGCACGATGCAGATCGCCCAGCAGTTGTACGAGGGGGTGGAGGTCGGCGGCGAAGGCGCCGTCGGCCTGATCACCTATATGCGCACCGATTCGACGCAGGTGGCCATGTCGGCGCAGGACGAGGCCCGCACCGTGATCGCGGCCCGCTACGGGCGCGAGTATCTGCCGGCCAGCGCGCCGCAGTACACCAAGAAAGTCCGCGGGGCGCAAGAAGCCCACGAGGCGATCCGCCCCACCAGCCCGGGCCGCGACCCCGACTCGCTCACGGCGCACCTGACCGGCGAGCAGTTGCGCCTCTACCGGCTGATCTGGCAGCGCTTTATCGCCAGCCAGATGGCCCCGGCGCTCCTGGACCAGACCACGGTCGACATCGGCGGCGGGCCGGCGACCGCCGCCGCGCCGCGGCCGTATACGTTCCGCGCCACGGGCTCGGTGATCAAGTTTGCGGGCTTCCTGGCCGTCTATCGCGAGGGGCAGGATGCCGGCGATGCGCAGGATGACCTGGACAAGAAAGCCTTGCCGCCCCTGGCCGAGCGCGACCCGTTGACGCTGATCAAGCTCAGCCCCGACCAGCACTTCACCGAGCCGCCCCCGCGCTACACCGAGGCGACCCTGGTGAAGACGTTGGAGGAGAAAGGCATCGGCCGCCCGAGCACCTATGCGCCGATCCTGAGCACCGTGCAGGATCGCGGGTACGTCGAAAAGACGGACAAGAAGTTCGTGCCGACCCCCCTGGGCCGGGTGGTCAACGACCTGCTGGTCGAGCAATTCCCGGACGTCGTTGACGTGGGCTTTACCTCGCAGATGGAGGAGGAGCTCGACGACGTGGCCGAAGGGGCCCGGGAATGGCGGCGCGTCCTCGGCGAGTTCTACGGGCCGTTCGAGATCGAGATCGCCCGCGCCGAACGAGAGGTTGCCCATATCACGCTGGACAAGCCGGAGCCCGAGCGGTTGGGCGAAGCCTGCCCGGAATGCGGCAAAGATCTGCTCATCCGCACGAGCCGCTTTGGGCCGTTCGTGGCCTGCGCGGGGTTCCCCACCTGCAGGTACAAGCGCAGCATCCCCAAGCTGATGGGCGTCGCCTGCCCGATCTGCCATGTCGGCCAGATGGTGGAGAAGCGGAGCGGGCGCGGCAAGGTCTTCTACTCCTGCGACCGCTACCCTGCCTGTACCTTCTCGGTCTGGAACCGCCCGTTACCGGGCGCGTGCCCGCAGTGTGGCGGCCTGATTATGCAGGGCGCGCGCGGCGAAGGCGCCAAGTGCAGCCAATGTGCGTGGGCCAGCAAGGATGTGCCGGCCGATACGGGCCAGCCCCCGATCAACAACGGGCCCATCGTCGCCGCGACGCCCAGCCCCGCGGCGCGCCAGGCCCCCAGCACCACGCGCGCGCCCGCCGCCAAGAAGCCCGCCGCCGCGGCCAAGAAGCCGGCGACGGCCAAGAAGCCGGCCGCCGTGGCCAAGAAGCCTGCCGCCGTGGCCAAGAAGCCGGCGACGGCCAAAAAATCCGCCACCCCGGGGACCCGGGGCCGGGTGGCCGCCGGCCCCCCGCCGGCCGCCAAGGCCCCCCGCCGGTCGGCCCGAGCCTCCGACCTCGACGACCTGTTTGAGCCGACCGGGAGCTGAGGCGCCCGGTCGGCCCCCCCGCGGGAGCAATCAGGGCTGCGGCCAGCAGTATCCGGTTAGCGGATTTAGGGGCGCGTGCTCCGCGCGTGGCGCAATAGCCAATCGCGCACCAGCCCGTTAAACCACGCCTCCCGCGCGTCGTGGACCCGGTGGCCCACATCGGGCACCAGGATCAGCTCGGCCTGGGGGATGCGGGCGGCCAGTGCGCGAACCACCACGGGCGGGTTGACGCGGTCCTCTGCGCCGTTGACGAGCAGCACGGGGCAGCGGATCTCGCCGGCCCGCGCGAGGCTGATATCGCCGCCACGGCTGATCAGATCCCGCACGGCCGCTGCCCAGCCGGCAGTCATGCGCCGCGCCGCCGCCTCGCCGTAGCTCCGGCACAGCCGGTCGCGCCAGTCGACCCAGTGCGGGGGCGGGGCGTCGATCAGGGTGGCGATCTCCCCGACTTCGGGCAGGGCGTCGGCGTTGAGCGCGCCCGCGACGCCCCAGGCCACCAGGGAGCGCACCTGGGCCGGTCGCAGAATCGCCAGCCAGAGGGCGACTTCGGCGCCATCGCTGAAACCCCCCAGATGGACCGCGGGCAGGCCGAGCGCATCCAGGAAGGCGGCCATCACCCGAGCGTCACGCTCGTAGAAATCCACCGGATAGTCGCGCGGCTGGGGGCCCGAGCGCCCATACCCCGGCATGTCCGGGGTGATAACCCGGAAGTCGCGCTTCAGGGCGTCGCTTAGCGCCCGCAGGGTGCGGCCGGTTTCGGTAAAGCCGTGCAGCAGCACCACGGGGTCGCCTCGGCCCTGGACCTCATAATAGATAGTAGTCTCGCCGACCCGGACTTTTGCCATGTGCGCCACCTCCCCCTGCGTCAGGATATTATACGCCTTCGCGGCAACCGACGAGGGATCAGAGGTCGGGGGTCGGGGGTCAGCCCGTCGTCTTATTCTGCAACCCACAAGGGGAACCCTGCGGGTTTCCACATTCCGCACTCGGCGCGCACCCCCCTAGCCTGTGCATCGGATTCTGGGTCAATATCCCAAGAATCGCTGCGCCCAAGCACCGCGATCCCGGGCTGTGGGAGCGGGCTCTGTCCCGCGATGGTCGGGCGCGTATCCCGTGGCGGGCCAGGGCGGGACCCGCCCTGGTGGTCCCCAGCAATCAGGCGTTGCCGGGCAGTCTCCTGAGGCAGCATCGCGGGACGGAGCCCGCTCCTACAATACGGAATCGTGGCGCGGGGGGCGAAACGATGCTCGGGCGCGTATCCAGTGCGGAGTGCGGAATGCCCAGCGGCCGCCCTATGTCGAAACCGGCAGCCCAGGTGCCGAAAACCGCAGGTGGGCTGCCGAAAACAGCAGGTGGGCTGTCCAAATGGGCAGATGGTGTGTCCAAAATGGGCAGATGGTGTGTCGAAAAGGGCAGACCATGTGGCCAAAAAGGACAGACCATGTGGCGAATATCCCAGACCATTACCAGAGACTACGTCAGAGACTAACACAGAGACTCCAGAGAGTGTGTGCGTACGCCCGCGCGCGCGACGATTTGATCAAGGCACGGGGACGACGCCGAGGATCGAGTCGCCCCCGTTAGCTGGGCCAGGTGCTCCACCGCGTGGTCCGCGGGCGCGCCGGCCACGGCGAAGATCGTGACCGGAGCCAAAATCGGGTATAATTCGGATCAGTTAGGGACCTGACGCGCCTCCCGGTAGGGGGGGAGGTCGCACCTCAAGCATACCACAAAGTTCCGCACGTCCCGCGGACCCTGTTATATTAGCGGCCCGGATGGGCCAAGGAGCTTAGGTATGCAACGGCCAGTCCCAGTGGTGGCCCTCCTCATCCTGCTGACTCTGCGTGTGGCGCCGGCCGCCGGCGCCCCCTCGGCCCCGGCGGCCGCCGCCCCCGCCGCGGTGGCCGCCCGCCCCGCAGAGCATGGCCGGCCGCTGGCCGAGCTGTTGAACCCCGACGGCACGCTGAACCTGCACACGGGCTA
>DATGEF010000451.1:0-6360 GCA_035310405.1 Chloroflexia bacterium
GGGTGCCGCCAGGGATCCGGGAACTAACTCTGAGCCAGGTTCGTAACACCACACTATACCGTCCTCTTACGCCCGCCCACGCAAGGAGGATACCACATTTTCATCCCTGGCGGGTGCCCGGCAGGGCATGAAAAACTCTGACGTAGTCTATGTAGTAGTCTCTGGTAATGGTCTGGGATATTCGCCACATGGTGCGCCCGTTTTGGCCACTTGGTCTGACCGTTTGGTCCCATGGTGCGCCCGTTTGGGCCGACCAAGTGACCGAAATGTCACACCAGGTGCCCGTTTTGGTCCCATGGTGTGACCGTTTGGTCCCATAGTCTGCCCATTTTGGCCACCTGGTGGAACCGTTTGGTCACATGGTGGGACCGTTTGGTCCCATGGTCTGACTATTTGGGCAGATGGTGTGACCGTTTGGTTAGATGGTGTGACCGTTTGGTCAGATGGTGCGCTCCAACCCCCAATCCCTCGCCGTCAACCCACTCAAAACTCAAAACTCAAAAATGTGCCTACGGCACCGCTGCGCGATCAAAAATGTGCCTGCGGCACCGCTGCGCGATCAAAACTCGTCCCGCTTGACGGCGGGGGGAAAGCGTGCCATAATCGCAGCGATCCCGGCCGCGTTGGGATCGGTGATCGAGGAGGGAAGGCCCATGGCCGAGTTTTCCGGGCGGCTGATTCGCCTCTATCTGGCCACCCTGCACGAGGTGTCCCAGCAGGAATACGCCCATATCCTCCACCAGGCCGGCTGGGACCGGTTTCTCGCCGCCCTGCCCCCGGATACCGACGCCCCGCTGCTGACCGAAGCCGAAAGCCAGCAGATGGACCAGGTCTGCTATGCCATGTTGGGCGAGGATCTCTACCGGCTCTTCACGCGCAACATCGGCGTCAAAACGGCGCAAGCGCTGCTGGCCTCCCCCTGGGGCGCGGCCCTACGCGCCCAGGTCGCGCAGGCGCCGCCGGCCGCGCGGCCGCGCCGGGCCCTGGACGCCCTGGCCCAGTTTTACCAGGCCGGCGGCGTGCAGATGCTGGTCGGCGAAGATGCCCGCGCCTGGTATCTCACCCTGCCCGACTGCCCCACCTGTACCGGCTTGCAGGGCGCGCGGGCCCCGCTCTGCGCCACGGCGTCCGTGGGGGTGAAAATGATCCTGGATCAGACCGGCGGCCCGCGTTACCGGGTCGACGAGACCGCCTGCCGGGCGATGGGCGCGCCGGCCTGCGTCTACACCATCCCCCGACCCTAGCGGATTTTGGATTTTGGATTTTGGATTTTGGATTTTGGATTGGAGACGCGACGAATAGGCAGTAGGCAGTAGAGACGAGTTTTGAGTTTTGAGTTTTGAGTTGGTGGACAATTGGCCATTGGTCACCGATCCCGCCGTCCCCAATCCAAAATCCAAAATCCAAAATCGCGCCGGGGGCTCGCACCGGGTTGTCGTCTGTGGGAGAGGGCTCTGCCCTCGAAGCTCTAGCCGCGCGGGGGAGCCGGCTACCTGGCGCTTAGGTGGGGGCGCCCAGCCGGCGCTGCCGACGGGCGAGTATTTCGAGGGCAGAGCCCTCTCCCACAGACGGCGTGGCCCGCCCTCCATGCCCAGGGTCGCGAAAGAACCCTCGCCCGCGCCCGGGAGAGGGCAGGGTGAGGGCCCCAACGCAGTCCTGACCGCTGACCGCTCGTCTCCCAACCCCCAACCCCCAACCCCCGACCCCTCGTATGGTATAATACCCCATGCCGCCCAAGCTCCCGCCCGCTGTCGCCGCCTATTACCAGACCCTGGCGACGATCGAGGGCCATGGCGCCGCCAACGAGGGCGCCACCCGCGCCGCCTTCCAGACCCTGCTCAGCGCCTGGGCCGCCCCCCAGGGCCTGACCCTGCTCGCCGAGCAGACCATGGACGGCACCCGCCAGCGCCCCATCCGCCTCGACGGCGTGCTCGTCGACGATCTCCACTTCCGCCGCGGCTGCTGGGAGGCCAAGGACAGCGTCGACGACCTCGACGCCGCGATCCCGCGCAAGATCGCCGCGGGCTATCCCCTGGCCAATACCCTCTTCGAGAACACCCGCCGCGCCGTCCTCTTCCAGGACGGCCGCCGCGCCCTCGACGCCGACCTGCGCGACCCCGCGGCCCTGCGCGCCCTGCTCGACACCTTCGTCACCTACGCCCCCGCCCAGATCGCCGAGTTCCACCGCGCCGTCGCCCGCTTCCGCGACGACCTGCCCCAGCTCGCCGCCGGCCTGACCGCCCTGATCGACGACGCCCGGCGCACCAACCCCGCCTTTCGTGCCGCCCTGGATAGCTTCCTGGCCCTCTGCCGCAGCAGCCTCAACCCGGCCACCACCCCGGCCGAGGTCGAGGATATGCTCAAGCAGCACCTGCTCACCGAGCGCATCTTCCGCACCATCTTCGCCAACCCTGACTTCGTGCGCCGCAACGCCGTCGCCGCCGAGCTCGAAAAGATGGTCGACGCCCTCACCGGCCAGAGCTTCAGCCGCGCCGCCTTCCTGCACAAGCTCGACTACTTCTACGCGGCCATCGAGGCCACCGCGCGCACCATCGACAGCTACCCCGAGAAGCAGGACCTGCTGCGCACGCTCTATGAGCAGTTCTTCCAGGCCTACTCCACCCGCGCCGCCGACACCCATGGCATCGTCTACACCCCGCCGGCCATCGTCGGCTGGATGGTCGCCTCCGTCGAGCAGGCCCTGGCCCGCGAGTTCGGCCTCGGCCTGGCCGCCCCCGGCGTCCACATCGTCGACCCCTGCACCGGCACGGGCACCTTCGTCATGGAGATCCTGCACCGCCTGCCCGCCGCCGCCCTGGAGGCCAAGTACACCGCCGAGCTCCACGCCAACGAGGTCCTGCTGCTGCCCTACTACATCGCCGCCCAGAACATTGAGCACGCCTATGTCGAGCGCCTGGGCCGCTACGCCCCCTTCGCGGGCCTCTGCTTCGCCGACACGCTCGACCTGGCCGACAGCCCGCAACTCGACATGTTCGCCCCCGCCAACAGCCAGCGCGTCGAGCAGCAAAAAGCCGCCCCCATCCGCGTCGTCCTCGGCAACCCGCCGTATAATGTCGGCCAGATCAGCGAGAACGACAACAACAAGAACCGCAAGCACCCCACCGTCGACAAGCGCGTCGCCGCGACCTACGCGAAGTCATCCCACGCCAGCAACAAAAACGCCCTGAGTGATATTTATGTCAAGTTCTTCCGCTGGGCGACGGATCGCCTGGGCGACCGCGACGGCGTCGTCTGCTTCGTCTCCAACAACTCCTTCCTCGACCAGATCGCCTTCGACGGCATGCGCCAGCACCTGCTTCAGGACTTCACCCGCCTCTACGTGTTCGACCTGGGCGGCAATGTGCGCAAGAACCCGAAGCTCTCCGGCAGCAAGCACAACGTCTTCGGTATCCAGGTCGGCGTGGCCATCACCCTGCTGGTTCGCAACCGCCAGCACCCCACGCCCGAGCTGTTCTATACCCGCGTGGACGAGTTCTGGACCCGGGAGCAGAAGCTGGAGCACCTGGCCGCGACCGCCGATTACACGCAGGTAAATTGGCAACCGCTCATCCCCGATGCCCGCGGCACCTGGCTGACCGCGGGCCTGCAGGCAGATTTCGACACCTTCTTGCCTATAGCCAGCAAAGACGCCAAAGCCGGGGCAGAACTGAGTGCCGAAGCTATCTTCAAGACATATAGCCGCGGGGTGGCTACAACGCGGGATAATTGGGTTTATGATTTCAATCGTGAGGAGCTTGAGCGGAAGATTAAGCTGTTTATCGACACTTACGATTCGGCAGTCGATCGTTGGGAGAGACTGGGCCAAGAAACAAGGCCGATCGATGAATTCGTCCACTATGATGATAAAGCCATTAAGTGGAGTGAGTCATTAAAAGCTAATCTGATGCGCGGTAAGCATGCCCATTTTGATGAAAGTCGCATCAGGCAGGCACTATACAGGCCATTCTGTAAACAGTTTCTCTATTTTGACCGCATCCTGAACGAGCGAGTCTATCTGTTTCCCAGTATTTTCCCCACGCCCGAAACCGAGCAGGAAAACAGCATAATCTGGCTGAAAGTTGGCACGGAATGGCCGATGTTCGCGCTCATGGCGAACAAGATCGTTGATCTGCTCCCGCAAGGCGGCTCTCAATGCTTCCCCTTCTACACCTACGCGGCGGACGGCAGCGGGCGGCGGGAGAACATCACCGACTGGGCGCTGGCGCAGTTCCAGGCGCACTACGGCGACCCCGGCATCGGCAAGGGGGACCTCTTCCACTACGTCTACGCCGTGCTGCACAGCCCGGCCTACCGGGCGCGCTACGCCGCGAACCTCAAGCGCGACCTGCCGCGCATCCCCTTCGTGCCGGCCGCCGCCTGGAGCGCCTATGTCGCCGCGGGCGCGCGCCTGGCCACCCTGCATCGCGACTACGCGGCCCAGCCGCCCTACCCGCTGCGCCGCGTCGAGACCCCCGGCGAGCCCTTCCATTGGGCGCCCGACCCACGCGGCCTGCGCCTCACGCCCGACCGCACCGCCCTGCGCGTCAACGCGGCCCTGACCCTGGCCGGCATCCCGCCCGCCGTGTTCGCCTACCAGCTCGGCCACCGCAGCGCCCTGGAGTGGGTCGTCGACCAGTATCGCGTCGCCGTCGACCCGCGCAGCGGCCTGCGCCACGACCCGACCGACCCTGCCGACCCCGCGGCGATCGTCCGCCTGGTCGAGCAGGTGGTGCAGGTCTCGCTCGCCACGGTGGCGCTGGTGGCGGGCCTGCCGCCGCTGGAGTAAGCGCGCCCCCGCTTGGGGTGCTCGGCAAGATTTTGCACCCGCGGCGATCAGCCAGAATACGGCGGGGGAGCATTCCTAACCCCCAACCCCTTCCCTGGCAGGGAAGGGGCGCCGGCGGCCGAGTCCCAGGTGAGGTGTCCCGTTCCCCCCTTCCCGCGCCCGGGAAGGGGGGTTAGGAAAGTCCCCAGCCGCCACCGCTGCAAAATCCTGCCGCCCCCCCGCCCGGGTTGACAACCCCAGGCGCCTCTGCTAGACTCGTAGTGCCGCTCGCCAGGCCCCGGGTGCCGCATCCGGCGGGCCCGTTCGCTACGTTGAGGTGTCTTGATGGCTACATTGCCCCGCTGGACCTCGGCCGATCTGGAGGTCCTTCCCGACGACGGGAAGCGCTATGAGATCGTGGATGGGGACCTGTACGTGTCCAAACAACCGCATTGGCAGCATCAACGGCTCTGCTGGCGCCTTTGCGCCGCCCTGGATACCTGGAGCCAACACAGCCAGGCCGGGGAGGCCAACGTGGCCCCCGGCCTCATTTTCGCCGAAGACGACGACGTGGCGCCCGACGTGGTCTGGGTGAGCCGGGAGCGCCTGGCCACCGCGCTGGCGGCGGACGGAAAACTGCACACGGCGCCCGAATTGGTGGTCGAAGTCCTCTCGCCGGGGCTGGTCAACGAGCGGCGCGACCGCGAGGCCAAACTGAAGCTCTATGCCCGGCGCGGCGTCCTCGAATACTGGATCGTGGACTGGCGCCAGCGCCGGCTGGAGGTCTACCGGCGCGAGCAGCTGACGCTCACCCTCGTCCACACCCTCACCGCGCAGGACCGCCTGGAGTCACCCCTGCTGCCGGGCTTTGCGGTGCCTCTCGGCGATCTGTTTGCCGATCCAGCTGCTCCTTGACGAGTAGGACCGACGCGCAATATCTGCGCCTGAGCGAGCAGACCAATCGCCTGATCGAGTTCACCGATGGCGTCCTCGAGGTCCTGCCCAGGCCGACCAGCAAGCATCAGCGCATCCTGTTATGGTTCTACCGAACTTTGTTTGCCCTGGTGGAGCCGGCAGGAGGGATTGTGCTGGTCGCCGCGCTGCCGGTCCAGATCCGCCCCGGCCAGTACCGCGAGCCGGATGTCCTCCTGTTGCTGGATCGCACCGACCCCCGTTACCAGGAGTCTTTCTGGTTGGGCGCCGACCTGGTGATCGAGGTGGTCAGCCCACGCGACCGCAAGCGGGACACGCGGACGAAGCGGGGCGACTATGCCGTGGCCCGTATCCCGGAGTACTGGATCGTGAACCCGCTGGACGAGACGATCACCGTGCTGACCCTGCGTGGCCCGGCCTACGGCGAGCACGGCGTCTTTCGCCGCGGCACGACGGCGACTTCGGTTTTGTTGCCCGGTTGGGCGGTCCGCGTCGACGACGTATTCGACGCGCGCTAACCGGGGGACGCAGTCCTGAGGGACGAGTTTTGAGTTTTGAGTTTTGAGTTTTGAGTTGACGGGCCATGGGTCCCTGGTCCCCGATCTCGTATCGCCCAATCCCCAATCCCCAATCCCCAATCGCGCAGGGCCGCCGCCGTCCCG
>DATGEF010000452.1:0-2980 GCA_035310405.1 Chloroflexia bacterium
TTCGACGAGCTGCGCTATCAAAAACTCACCGTCCACGTCTACAGCTTCAATACGCCCTCCCTGCGCCTGTTCGAACAGCTCGGCTTCCAGTTGGAGGGCCGGCTGCGGCGCACCATCTACACGGCGGGCCAGTACTTCGACGAGTGCATCTATGGCCTGACGGCCGCCGAGCTCGCGGCTCACGACGCGGCCGGCGCCCCGGCGGAGGCCGCCCATGGCCCCTGAGCCCGCCGATTGCTGGCGCGGCGCGCGGGTGCGCTTGCGGGCGGTCGAGCCGGCCGATTGGCCCACCTTTTTCGCCTGGAACCAGGATAGCGACTCGTTGCGCCGCAGCCACTGGGTCCCCTTTCCGCAATCGGCGGCGGCCACCCAGCGTTGGGCCGAGCAGCTGGCCCTGGCCGGCCCGGCCCACGATACCTTCCGCTGGATGATCGAGAACTCCGCCGGGGCCCCGGTCGGCACGATCAACAGCCACAGCGCGGACCGGCGCAACGGCACCTTCAGCTATGGGCTGGGCGTGGCGCCGGAGCACCAGCGCCAGGGCTATGCGTCTGAGGCCATCATCCTCGTCTTGCGCTACTTTTTTGCCGAGCTGCGCTACCAGAAGGTGACCGTCGAGGTCGTGAGCTTCAACACGCCCTCCCGGCGGCTGCATGAGCGCCTGGGCTTCCAGTGCGAAGCCCAGATCCGGCGGCTGGCCTTCACCCAGGGCCAGTATTTCGACCATTACGTCTACGGCCTGACAGCCGAGGAGTTCCTCGACCGCTATGGTAGTACGAGTGGCCTCTAGAGTCCAATGACTGCCTAAATGATGCATTTTATTAGTAGAAAATACAAGATTTGTCATTCTGAGCGCAGCGAAGAATCCGCTGAGGCGCGCACCCCCTACCCCAAAGGTGTGATCGGGGCAGACGCGGCCGGGCGGTATGGAGTCGCTGGGCCAGCCGCCCCCGACCCCAACCCGGTCCGCGGGGCGACGGATTCTTCGCTGCGCTCAGAATGACAAATTCTTTACCATCTTTGCTACTATTTACTTCAGCCCATGATGGGAGCCGCCTGGCCGTCGGGTGAACGCCAGGCGGCTGAAGCCGCGGCAACAACTGGCAAAGCCCGCCTACGCGGGCTACCATGGGGCCGGGCCAGCCGAGAGAGTCCAATGACTGCTCAAACGATGTATTTTATTAGCGGAAAATACAAGATTTGTCATTCTGAGCGCAGCGAAGAATCCGCCCGGGTGCGTACCCGCTATCCCAGTAATGTGATCTGGGCGGACGCACCCGGGTGGTATGGAGTCGCTGGGCCAGCCGCCCCCTCCCCAACCCGGTCCGTGGGGCGACGGATTCTTCGCGGAGTTTACCCTCGAGCGCAGCGAAGGGCTCAGAATGACAAATTCTTCACCATCTTTGCTACTGTTTGTTTCGGAGCTGGTTTTGTCTAGACGAGGTCTTATGCCTGGTATTCGTATCGTGGCCGGTAGCCCGCGCCCGCGCGTGCGCGCCCTGCGGCTGGTGGTGGCGGGCCTGGTCCTGGGCGGGGCGCTCCTGCGGCCGGCGCTCCCCGCGGCGCCGGTTGCGGCCGCACCAGCGGCTGCCCCGCTGGACGGGTTTGCCGACCCGGCGATCGCGGCGGTCTGGGCGCGCGCGGACAGCGCGGTGGCCACCGGCGCCGCCGCGCGCAGCTGGCTCTGGGGGCCGGGGCCATTCTACACGACCTATGAGCCGATGGACGGCACGCCGACGGGCACCCACCTGGTCCAGTACTTCGATAAGGGGCGGCTGGAGGTCAACGACCCGGGCGCCGACCGCCGCGCGCCCTGGTTCGTGACCGGCGGGCTGCTGGTCAAAGAGCTGGTGCTGGGGCAGATCAGCACCAGTATGACCGGCGGCGCGGGCGAGTCGCGCCCGCCGGCCACGGCGCCGGTGGCGGGCGATGCCGGCCCGGACGCCGCGCCGGCCTACCCGGCCTGCCGCGCCCTGCTGCTCGCCCCGCCGCCCGGCGACCGAACCGGCGCCGCGGCCACCCTGGCGTTAGTCGCCGACGGCACCCCCACCGTGCTCCCGGCGCCCCCGGCGCCCGCCGCGCTGGGCTCTTATGAGCCGCGCACCCGCCATAATATCGCGGACGTCTTCTGGCGCTACCTGCAAGCGGGCGGCGCGGGCCCGGCGGCGAACTGGGTCTATGTCCTGGGCCTGCCGCTGACCGAGCCCTTCTGGGTGCGGGCGCGGGTCGGCGGCGGCGCGCGCGACGTGCTGGTGCAGTTGTTCGAGCGGCGCACGCTCACCTACACGCCGGGCAACAGCGCGCCGTGGCAGGTCGAGATGGGCAACGTGGGCCGCCATTACTATGCCTGGCGCTATGCCGACCTGGCCTCGGACAGCAAAACTCCGGCCACGCGTACCCGCTACGACATCGCCGTACAGGTCAACGGCGATCGCAGCGTCGCCGTGCGGGAGCAGATCCATTACACCAACACCACGGCCGCGCACACGCCGCTCCCCGAGTTGGTGTTGCGCACTATCTATCACCACTGGCCGGGCGCCTTTGTTGGGGGCCCCGCCCACGCCGGCGGGCAGGGCACGTCGACCCGCTGGCGGGACAACGTCAACCTGGCCCTGGCCCTGCCCACGCCCCTGGCCTATGGCGCCGCCGTCGACGTCGACCTGACGTTCACGATCCACCCGCCCGCCTTTGGCGGCCGGCACGGCTACGATGCGGCCCACGATCTGCTGACCCTGGGCGACTGGCTGCCGAGTGTGGTCCCCTACGAGAATGGCGGCTGGAGCCAGTTCCCCTACGGCGAGCATGGCGACCAGGGCAATAACGAGGTCGCCGACTACCGCGTCAGCTTCCAGGCCGCCGGCCCGCTGGTCGTCGGGGGCACGGGCGTCGCCAGCGTGCATGCGGGGGGCCACTGGGTCTTTGACGCCCCCGGCGTGCGCGACGTCGCCTATACCCTCTCGCCCAACCTGCTGAATCCCTA
>DATGEF010000453.1:0-5398 GCA_035310405.1 Chloroflexia bacterium
CTCCGGCGTGTAGCCGGTCAGCGTACCCGACCCATGCCGGCCGCGGCCCTGCGGATCATAGCCGCTGCGGGCGGCCCAGCCCCCGGTGTACCAGGCCTCCTCGGCCATCGGCCGGGCACCCAGGAGTTGTACACTCAACCGATCCAGCCAGCGGGCCACGTGCCAGGCCGTGACCCCGATACTGTTGCCCGCCGGGTCGCTCTGCCAGCCGAGCGCGGCGGCATCCAGCGGGGCGATTTCCTCATGGATGGCCTGCACCAGATCGTGTGCCAGGTCGGCTAAAAGTTCGGTATCGCGCATACAGCTACTCCCATCAGCGGCTCCGTGGCCAGCTAGAAATTCACCGTCACTTCAGGGAATGCCTGAAGCGCGGTGCGCAAGATGCCCTGGATCTCCACCAGGCGCTCGGGCGTCTCGGCCTCAAAGCGCGTGGTCAGGGAGGGCTCGGTGTTGCTGGCCCGGATCAGGAACCAGCCGTCGGGGAATTCGACCCGGGCGCCGTCCAGGGTGACCACCTGATAGTGCTGCTGGAACTGCGCGATCAGCCGCTGGATGATGCCGAACTTATGGGCTTCGGCGACGTCCAGGCGGCCTTCGGGGGTATTGTAGTAGTGCCGCACCTCGGCGAAGCGCGCGCTGATCGGGCGATCGTCGCCGCCGAGCGCACGCAGGAGCCGGGCGCCCGCGTACATGCCGTCGTCGAAGTCGAGCCGCGGGTCGTCGAAGAACATATGGCCGCTGTATTCTCCGGCAAAGGGCGCCCCGGTCTCCAAGCGCTTGGCGAAAATGTTCGTGTAACCGGTGCGCCACATCAGCGGCACGCCGCCGTGCTGGGCGATATCCTCGATCAGCGCCCGGGAGCACTTGACGTCGAAGATGATCGGCGCGCCCGGCCGGGTGAGGACCTCGCGGGCCAGCAAAATCATGTATTGGTCGGGCCAGAGGATGTGGCCCGCGTTGTCGACTACGCCGAGCCGATCGCCGTCGCCGTCCAGGCCGATGCCGATATCGGCGCCGGTCTCGCGGACTTTGGCTTGCAGGTCGACCATGTTTTCCTCTTTGAGCGGGTTGGGCATATGATTGGGGAACGTGCCGTCGGGCTCGATGTAGAGCGGGACCACCTCGACGCCCATGCGCGTATAGAGGTCGACGGCGGTCGGGCCACAGGCGCCGTTGCCGGCGTCGACCACGGCCTTGAGCTTGCGGGCCGGCTGCACGGTCGCGACAATATAGCTTTTATAGAACTCCAGGATCGGCTGCTCCTGATAGCTGCCCGCCTCCCGCGCGATCGCCCGCTGATCCGCCACCGCGAGCCGGCCAATCTCCTGCACCTCGGGAGTCGAGAGGGGCGCGTTGCGGCCCTGGAGGCGCTTGCGCATCTTCAGGCCGTTGAACTGCGGGGGATTATGGCTGGCCGTGACTTCGATCCCGCCGTCGGTATCCAAATAGCCGACGGCGAAATAGAGCACCGGGGTCGGCACCTCGCCCACGTCGATCACGTCGCAGCCGGCCTGCCGCAGGCCGGCGATCAGCGCGGTGGCGAAGCGCCGCGACGAGAGACGCACATCGCGCCCCACCGCCACGCGCTTGCGGGGCGCGGCCGGCGCGGGCGCCGGGTCCTGCGCGTAGAGCCAGGTGCCATACGCCCGGCCGATCGCTTCGAGGACCGGGGCGGTGAGGTCCTGGTCGACAATCCCGCGGATATCGTACTCGCGGAAAATCTGGGGATTGACGGGCGTCCGGCCGGCGGCGATCTGCGGCGCTACATCCATTGTAAGCTCCTCCTCGGGTGGGTGAAATGTCGGCGCCAGTATAAGCCCCGGCCCGGACCCTTGTCAATCTGCGGCGCACGCCGCGGGGCCAGGGCTATAGCTGTTGACGGTAAGCCAACGGTTATGCTATGCTACACCCATGCTTACTCTGAATGTTGGCTAGGGGAGGGGCAGCACCATGGTTGACGATTTACTGAAGGAGGCCGAAGAGAAGTACCGCCGCGCGCGGCAGTATTTACAGGCCGGATCGCCCGAGCGGGCCTTGCTGGGCTTCCACGATGGGCTGGAGAACTTGCTGCGCTGGGCGCTGATCCGCGACGGCGCGGCCCCCGATCGCGCGATGAACCCGGACGAGGTCGGCTGGCAGGAGCTGATCAGCTACCTGGACGCGCGCCACGGCGTGGAGCGCCAGGCTTGCATATTCCTCAGCCAGATGACCCACCTCGCCGCCCAGGCGCAGGCGGGCCAGCATCCCCAGCTCCCCACCCTGACCATGCAGGGCTATGAGAAGCTCGTCACCCAGCTCTTCCGCCGCTTCTTCCCGGCCACGGCCGAAGAGCGCCAGGAAGTGGCTACGCGGGCCCTGTTTGCCCGGCGGGTGCCGGTGGGCGATATGACCGCGATGCCCCCGGAGCGCCAGCACGATACGCCGATCATGGTCCCCGTGCCGCCGCCCCCCGCCCCGCCCGCCGCCATCGCGGCCGCGGCCCGGCCCGCGACCGACAGCCGGCCGGCCTGGGTCGAGCAATTGCTGCGCACCAACGAGTTGGCGCCCGCGCCCGCCCCCGTGCGCCCCGTCGCACCGCCGCCGGCGCCCCCCTTCGCCCCGCCGGAGTCTGCCCCCGCGGACACCACGGCGCAACCAGTCGCGGACGCCCCGCCCCTGGCCAATCGGGCGGTCGAAGCCGGACAGCGCTTGCGCGCCCTGCGCGCGAATGGCCTGGACTATTGCCCGCATTGTCGCAACGAGGTCCCCCTGGCCAGCACCACGTGCCCGCACTGCAACATCACCCTGGCCCGCCCGCGGGGGACCCCGGCCTCCCCGACGCCCCGCAAAGCCGGCCTGCTCGACCGGTTACGCGGCCGGGGGTAGATGCACCCCCGGCCGCCGAGCCGCGCGCGGGAATTCTGGGGGGGCGTGCAGGCCACCGGCCCGCTGGTCGTCGGCGCGATTCCCTTCGCCATTATCTACGGGGCCGTGGCCTCGACGAGCGGCTTGTCGCCCCTGGGGGCCGTCGCGATGTCGGCCCTGGTGTTCGCCGGCTCCGCGCAGTTCATTGCGGCCAATTTGCTGGCGGCCGGCACGAGTGTGGCCCTCATCTTGCTGACCACCCTGGTCGTCAATCTGCGCCATCTGCTGTATGCAGCGACCCTCGCCCCGCACCTCAAGCACTTGCCCCAACGCTGGTTGCTGCCGCTCGGCTTCTGGCTGACCGACGAGTCGTTTGTCGTGGTCGTGAGCCGCTACCGGCAGCCCGATGCCGCCCCGTACAAGCACTGGTATCACCTGGGGTCGGCGCTGTTCATGTATACCAACTGGATCGGCTGTACCGTGCTCGGCGTCCTGGCCGGCCAACACATCCAGGACCCGCAAAGCTGGGGGCTGGACTTCGCCATGATTGTCACTTTTATCGGCATGCTGGTGCCCTTCATCCGCAGTCGGCCGGTCCTGGTCGCCGTGCTGGCCGCGGGGATCAGCGCGACGCTGACCTATAGCTGGCCCAACAAACTCGGCCTGATCGCCGCCGCGCTGCTGGGGGTGGGGGCAGGCGTGATCGCGGAAACCTACCAGGCGCGGCACCGGGCCGCGCCCGACGCCCCCGCGGAGGCGCCATGAACGAGGTGGTCCTCATCCTCGGCATGGCATTCATCACCCTGGCCGTCCGCTATCCCGCGCTGGCCCTGCTGGGAAAAATCGCCCCGCCGGCGGGCCTCTTGCGCGCCCTGAACTATGTGCCGCCCGCCGTGCTGACCGCGATCATCGTCCCGGCCATCCTGTTCAAGCAGGATCGCCTGACGATCGACCCCCGCAACGATTACCTGGTGGCGGGCATCCTCGCGGCGATCGTGGCCGCGCGCAGCAAAAACCTGCTGCTGACGATCGTGATCGGCATGCTGGCGCTGCTGGCCTGGCGCTGGCTGCTGGCGACGAACAGATGAGTGGTCTCAACAAAGCGTGAAAGGATCATAAAGTGGCTATCGTAAAAAGCAGTGTCTATCTGGATAAGTCCCTGCTACCCGAATATCAAAAGTGGAAATCACCCGAAAAGGAACTTGGTATCTGGAGCTATGTTAATATGCGTGCTGATTACGATTTAGCTGCCGCATTCAGCAAGCTTTTTTGGCCCGACTTTGTGGAAATCGATCAATGTGTTCTCTTAGCGGAGAAATATGACCCGAAGCGATTTAAAGAATGGATGCAGCGTTATGACAATGATTTTCGCGCTGTAGAATCGATTGTTAATCATGTGCATATATACGATTTGTTTATGAATAGCCCTAATGAAGAGGTTTATTCATTGGAACTCTTTGAGTACCTAGCCCAGGTGTTGATGCGCTGCTGGAAGTATGCGCTGGCCGACATCTTTCCCGATAAGCAATTTACCTTTGAGTACAAAACAGAGCCAGACGCTTATGGACCGACCATTACTTTTTACCAGTCTTGGTCAACCACCCGCTAAAGCAGGGTGGGCGGAGCCGCCGCGAGCGGCGGCCGGTCCCACCGCCACGGCGGCGGCGGGGGAATTGGCGGGACCGGCCCCGGCGGCGGGCAGCACACGCGGCCGCGCGCAGCAAAAACCTGCTTGCTGACGATCGTGATCGGCATGCTGGCGCTACTGGCCTGGCGGTGGCTGCTGGCGACGCCGCTGCTGGGGGGGGCTAGTGGAATGCGGAATGCGGAATGCGGTAGTGGGTCGTAGCCCAACACGGGCGCGGCATGCCTCGCCTCCACCCTCTTTTGTAGCCGCTAGTGCCCCTGGCTTTAGCTCTGGGGGTACAGCGGCCTGGCGTAGCCAATCTTGACAAAAGGTGTATCCTACAGTAGAATGTAGATATGGGCTATCGATTATCCAACACGAACCTCACGGTGCAACTTGTCCATTTGCGCCTGAACGCCGCCCAGATGGAACAATGCCACGCTTTACGTCGGGAAGCGGGGCGCTGCTGGACGGCCATGGTCCAGGCCCACCTCGCCAGCCGCGACGGCCTCTGGTTGACCGCCAACGATCTGCAAAAGCAGTTCAAGGGCCAGTTCCGCCTCTACAGCCAAACCGTCCAGGCCCTCGCCCAAAAGCTGATCGCCAACGTCGATACCGCCCGCGAATTGCGTAAGACCAACCCCCAAGCCCAGTACCCCTACCACGCTAAGTTGTACCAAACTGTGATCTGGAAAGAGGAATCGATCCGCCGTAGCGGCCCCACCATTGTGCTCGCCAATGGCCGGGGCAACGCGCCCCTGGTGCTGCCCCGGCCCGCCCAGTTCGCCACCGCCGATCTTGTCGGGGCGGAACTGACCTGGCGGGCGGATCATTACGAACTGTGCCTGACGATCGATACCGGCGTGGTGAATCCGCCCCTGGATCGGCATGTGAAAGCGGCGGGCGTGGACCTGGGCGAAGTCAACA
>DATGEF010000454.1:0-3511 GCA_035310405.1 Chloroflexia bacterium
TCACCCTGCCCTCTCCCGTGCGCGGGCGAGGGTGCTAGACGAGCGGTCAGCGGTCAGCACTTGGCACTCAGGACTTGCCACTCAGGACTTCATCCAGGCCGTTCGGCGGCGGTTTGCGCCGCTGGCGCGCCTGGCGTAGAATGGGGCAGACGGATACCCCTCTGGTGCGCCGGCTGGCCGCCCTGATCCTGCTGGGGCCCGCGCTCGACGCGAGCTACGAGGCGAGTAGGCAGTAGACAGGGGTTGGGGGTTGGAGGTTGGGGGTCCGGCGAGGGGGTGGGGGTTGGGGGTCAGGCATCCCAGATGGCGCAAGAACCCTCGCCCACGCACGGGAGAGGGCAGGGTGAGGGCCTAGCGAGGGCGGCGGGCGCGGAACGATTCCCGGATCGCCGCGCCCGCCGTCCCCAATCCAAAATCCAAAATCCAAAATCCAAAATCGACCGAGCGGCCCGTTACTCGTCGACGGCAGACGGCCGCGCGCCCGCCCCCTGGGTGACGAAGTCGGCCATGACGGTGGGCACGGCCGGATCGAAGCCGACGACGTCGAGCATGCCCGCATCGTCGGGCGCCGCGATCGAAAAGCCATTGCTCGTCATGCCGACGACGATCAACCGGGCCGGGATGCCCAGGGCGTCCCGGTAGTCGGCCAGCGCCTGCACCGGGTGGATCTTCCCGGCCCAGGTTTCCGAGTCGGTATAGACCACGAAAACGTCGGCCGCGATCTGGGCCCGGCGCGCCCAGATCATCGGCAGAGCGCAGTCCGTGCCGCCCATCGGGATGCGGGTGACGGTCGCCACGACGTCGTCCAGGCGCTGGCGCGGCGAGATGGCGATCGGGGTCAGGCCCGGCTCGCCGCCGCCCCAGCGGCCGCCGGTGCCGTGCGCCGCGGCCGAGAAGCCGACGATGGTGTGCTGGGCCTCGGTGGCCGCCGTGATCAGGGCCATGGCCGCGCTGCCCGTGCGCGCGTCGAGCCCCGGCACGCCGGCGATCATGTTGCCGCCCATCGAGCCCGACACGTCGAGCGCCAGGATCCAGCGCCGGCCGGTCGGCCGCACATTACCGAAGGCGGTGTAGAAGGCGGCATCGAGCGCGTCGACCACCGGCGCGACCGGCGCCCAGCTGTGCCGGCCGCGGACGCCGCGCCCGCTCGCGTAGGTCTTCAGCGCGGCCAGCACCTTGACCGGGTGCAGGCGCGCGGCCCGCAGCCGGTCCGCGTTGCGCAGCTCGGCCACCACGTGGCGCGTGCCATCGCTCAGCGGCGCGACCAGCCCCAGCCGGGTCATAGTCGCCAGGTTGCGCAGCATGGCCTCCAGTGGCATGTGCGGCAGCAGGGCCGCCCAGACGGCGACGTCGTCCAGCCAGGCCGTCGGGATGGCCTCGCGCGGCAGCCGGTAGTCGGCGATCAGGCGCACGATCTCCGCGGCGCTGGTGGCCCGCTTGGCCCGCTCAAAGGCCCAGACCGGCAGCAGCGCCGGGTCCGGGTGCGGCGCCTCGCCGACCCAGTCCCAGCCCTTGACCATCCAGTGATAGAGGGCCAGGTGCTGATCCTCGGCCGGCTTCGGGTGCGCCAAGCGCAGCAGGTCGCGGTGCGTCCAGCCGTCGCGCTGCTGGTACTTGATCGCCTGGTAGGCGAGCTTCTCGGCCGGCATGGCATACCAGCCGGCGACCGCCTGGCGCAGGCCGCGGCCCCAGCCGCGCAACCCGTCGACGAACTCGGCGAAGTGGAACAGGTGCGTGCCGGTGCGGCAGACCTGCGGCAGGGCCGCGAAGGCCGCCCGCTTGGTCGCATCGTCGCCCTCGGCCGCGCAGAGAGCCAGGGCGAAGATCGCCGGGTCGTTCTTCGGCGCGCGCCCGGCCGTCGAGATCGCGACAATGCGCGCGACCGCCCGCGCGCCATCGGCCGCGATGCAGCGGCGGACGGCCGCGGCGTTCTCGCGGGTCAAGGGCTGCTCCTGGATGTAATATGTCCCGCCCTCGGCTCCCAGAATCAGGAACCGATCCAGCCGCACCCAGTCGTCAACCGCCCAGGCGAAGCCGCCCGCGCTGTTGGGCACCTGGGTCGAGCCGGGGATCGGCGCATTCTGCGGCGTGCGCTTGCGGTTGTGGGCATAGGCGCTCAGGTTCTTCATCGGTCGGCTCCTCTCCGGCCCGTACACGGGCAACTCAGGGATGACTGCCGGCGAGTCCAATAGTGGACCGCCGTGGTGGAGGACGGCAGGACTCGAACCTGCGACCTGCCCATCTCAAGTGGTAACCATCGACCGCCGGCCCCCAGAGGCAAATATTGGCGATGGTGTTTAGCCGCTCTACCGCTGAGCTACGTCCCCCGTAGGCGATTATAACTGGCGGGCAAGTTGCACGCTGGGCTGCTTTCCTCTCGTACTGATAACCCAGCATTCCGGCCCGCCAGGGTGGAGACGGCAGGATTCGAACCTGCGACCTCGGTAACCATCGACCGCCGGCCCCCAAAGGCAAATACTGGCGATGGCCTGCTCTACCGCTGAGCTACGTCCCCCGTATGCGATTAGAAAAGCGCACTGGCGGTCAAGTTGCCGGCCGGGGCCCACATGAGCTTGCGCCCATGTGCGGGATTCGAACCTGCTAGACCAGATAACCCAGGCACATCGTACCGCCAGAGCGGGGTATACCGGATTCGAACCGGTGACCTCGTCCTTGACAGGGACGCGAGCACTCCGCTGCTCCAATACCCCTAATTTGGTGAAAACGGCAATACGTGATCAACGGCCGGTCGCATACCCGGTGCGCCATGGATCGGTGATGCGGCCAGCTAGTCTCTGGCCACCGGCCGCTGACCGCGGTGCCCCCTGGAAGACTTGAACTTCCAACCCGACGGTTAAAAGCCGCCTGCTCTGCCATTGAGCTAAGGAGGCGCGCGCACTAAAAACCGGGTGGGGCCGTAGCCACCACCCGGTTGGTGCGTGCTGCACACAGGGATCGTGCTACGGGCGCCGGACCTTGGAGGTGGTCGGGCGGGCCGGCATGGCCGGATCGTCCGCCACTGGGGACGGATTCGCTATCCGGCTATCGGCGGCCGCGGGTCGGGCCTGCATCTCCCCATAATAAGCCATTGATCCGGTTCCTTTCCTGTGGGTTGGTTAGGCAAGATAGTGGGCATGGGAGCTTCGTTAGTGACGATAACCCACACCCTCCGGCCCAACCACTGTGATCATAGCGCATCCGGCGGGGCCGGTCAATCGGGCGCAAGGCGCGAATCGGGCTACATCGGCGGGCCGAGCCCGGCTCCGTCCGGCGGCCCAGCCGCGCTTCCCATGTTCCCCTCCCCGCGCCCGGGGTTCAGGAGCCGGACAGATCGTGGCTGGCAAGCGGCGTAGAACACGAGTACGCTGGCCTGGGTGGTAGCAGGGGTGGATGCGCCGTCATACGGACTGTGGGAGAGGGCTCTGCCCTCGAAGCTCTGGCCGCGCGGGTGAGCCGCATGCCGCGCCAGGTCATGAGGCGAGTATTTCGAGGGCAGAGCCCTCTCCCACAG
>DATGEF010000455.1:0-5693 GCA_035310405.1 Chloroflexia bacterium
CGACCATGAGAATCAGCGCGGCGAAAACCAACCGCAGGAAAACGGTGCCAGAAGGCCCCACAACCGGGAAGAGCCCCTTGGCGAACGCCGCCCCGACCTGCACGGATAGTATGCCGAGCACCACCAGCCCTACTGGAGGCACGGCTCCCGGTACGGCCCGCCACCCCCTGAGCCGACGTAGCGTCTTTGTTGCCAGCGCGTTCTGTTTCATGGCCCGTCAAGCAGTCTCAGAAACCCGAGAAAATCGGCCGCAGCAGAATCCGAACGAACGTGACCCTTGCGCTCCTTGGTGGGGTCACCCGGCCTCCGGGAACCGCCAGCGCGTCGCTCCATAGGGAGCCGCCGTCCCCAGGGCATAGATCGTCTCCGGCGTGACGGCGTACAGGTCCCACGGGGGCGGCCCGGCACTGGGGGCGCTGTAGTCGGCGGTCAGCGCGGCCCCGCCGGCGCTCACCTGCGCCGGCCAACCCTGCGCCCGGTACACGGCGGCGATACGCTCGGCCAGGGCGGGGTCGCTCACCCGTACCGCCGGCCCTTCCACCACCAGGTCGAATTCCTGCGTGGCGACCGTCAGCACACAGTGCGGGTTGGCCGCCAGGTTCTGCGCTTTGCGGGTGCCCGGCCCCGCCGTGAAGTACAAGGCCCCCGCCACCCAGAGCACGCCCAGCGGCATGACATGGGGCCGCCCGTCCGGGCCCGTCGTCGCCAGCCAACAGGTATGCCGATCCGGGCCACCCGACCCCGGCTCCTGTGTCAGCCCTTGCTCGAGCCGCTCCCGCACCTGCGGCCAGGGGATCGGCGGCGCGCCATAGCCGTCGAGATTGCGTTCCGCCGTGGGCTCTCTGTTTGTCGTTGCCATCAATCCTTTCCCTTCTGCTCGTCGGCGAAAGCCAGGCCCTGCGCGGCGAGGGCGTGGCGCAACTGCGCGATCGCGTTGGGGCCGATGCCATGAAACTGCTTGACCTCGGCCGCGCGGAGCGCGGTAAGCTGGGCGAGGCGCTGGATGCCCGCGGCGGCGCGCGCCCGGCGCGCGGGCTGGTCCAGCAACGCCAGGAATCGGTGCCCAAACAGATACGCATCACCCGGCCAACGGGCCGAAATAGGACTATGAACAGAATAGTTCACAGTCCTATTTCGGATGCACACTCCGCATTCATCCGCGCCTGCACGAGGCGCCGCGGGCTACCGTCAGCAGCCCGGCTGCCCAGGGTGGTTGCAGCAGTTCGCGCGGGTGCGCAGGCGTTCCTGGAAGAGGTTCTGATAGAACAGGCGGAGCTTACGCCTGAGCGGCATGGGCTGCACCAGGTTCTGCCAGTATTGGGACGTGGAGCCGCGGGGCTCCGGTGGCTGTTCCGGTTTGGAGCTCATGGTGGTCCTTTCTCCTGAATTGGTTACGAACTGCGTAGCAAGTAGCGCGCCTCCATGCTTGTGGGCGCGCCACTGCTCTGCGGCCCTGAGCGAGCGGATGCTGGGTGGAAAGGGCGCGCTGCGCGCTTGACGTGTGTCCCTGGCGGTGGTATAATGGACCTAACCTAACAAGCGTTAGTTTTAGAGAAACAGGCGATGATGGATACCACGCCGCGTAAAGAACAGATCTTCCAGACCGCCGGCGCCATGTTCAGCCGGCAGGGTTATCACGCCACCACGATGCGTGACATCGCTCGTGAGCTGAATATGCAGGGCGGCAGTCTCTATGCCCACATCGACTCGAAAGAAGATGTGCTCTGGGAGATCGTCGAGCGGGCGGCCGCCCAGTTCCTGGAGTCGGTGCGGCCGCTGGCCGGGCTGCCGCTGCCGGCCAGTGCCCGGCTGCGCCGCATGCTGGCCGCCCACGTCGACGTGGTAACCCGCAACCTGGACAACGCCACGGTCTTTTTTCATGAGTGGCGGTTTTTGGGCCCCGCCCGGCGCGCGCATATTGCCGCCCAACGCGACGAATATGAGGCCCTCTTCCGCCGGGTGATCCAGGATGGCGTCGCGGCGGGCGAATTTCCCGGCGCGGATGCCCGGATGGGCGCGCTGTTGGTCCTGTCGGCGGGCAACTGGCTCTACCAGTGGTTTCGCCCGGATGGCGCCCTCTCCGCCGCGGCCGTCGCCGCCCAGATGGCGGATGTAATTATTGCGGGATTGCGCTGTGTCGAGTAGCAGCCGGTACGTGGAATCTGGAATGCGGAATGCGGAATGCGGAGTGCGGAATAGGTAACCTGCCTCTTAGTTAAGGAGATTTACATGGAAGACGCCGATCGCGTGGCCGAATTTACCGCCTATGTGCAGAATGGCGGCAAGGTGGAAGCGGGGGACTGGCTACCCGACGAGTACCGGCTGCAGGTCTTGCGCTTTGTCGAGATGCATGCCAACTCGGAGCTGATGGGCGTGTTGCCCGAGCGCGAATGGATCAACCGCGCGCCGACGCTCAAGCGCAAGCTCGCCTTGACGGCCAAAGTGCAGGACGAAGTGGGCCATGCCGAACTGCTCTATCGCGTGGCCGAGGATCTCGGCAAGTCGCGCGAGGCCATGCTCGCCGATCTGCTGGCCGGCAAGACCAAGTTCCACAACGTTTTCCACTATCCCACCTACTCCTGGGGCGACGTGGCCATCATCGCCTGGCTGGTCGACGCGGCGGCGATCCAGTCGCAGAAGGCCCTGCTCGATTGCAGCTATGAGCCCTATGCCCGCACGATGAAGAAGATCTGTTGGGAAGAGTCCTTCCATATCAAGCATGGTTATGATTGTGTCGTGACCCTGGCCAGCGGGACCGAGCAGCAGCGCACGATCTTGCAGGATGCGCTGAACCGCTGGTGGACGCCGTTGGTCCACTTCCACGGCCCGCCCACCGACCCGGCGAAAGACCGTGACCTCTACTGGCGCATCAAGGCCAAGGCCAACAGCGTGCTGCGGGATGAGTTTCTGGATCGCTACGTACCCAAGATCCTCGAACTGGGTCTGACCATCCCCGACCCCACGCTCCACTTTAACGAAGAGAGCGGCCACTGGGAATACGCGCCGCCCGACTGGAGCCAGCTGAAGGCGGTGGTCACCGGCCATGGCCCGCGGTCTGCCGAGCGCCTGACCCTGCGCCGCCTCTCCTATGCCGATACCGAGTGGGTGCGCGAGGTGGTGCTGGCCGGCCGGCTGGCGGCGTAACGAGTTGCTCGGGCCCACAGTGGAGGAGAGACCAGCGATGGCGGCGACGGAAGCGCAGACAGTGGTACAGGATGACCAGGCCGTGCCGGTGCGGCACCCGGCCAGCGGCTCGGGGGCGACCTGGCCGATTTTTGAAGTGTTTCGCCAGGAGCGGGCTGGCCAGCCGATGCAGCACGCGGGCAACCTGACCGCGCCCGACGCCGATATGGCCGAGCTGTACGCCCGCGAGTTTTACGGCCGGCGCAACGAGAGTATCCGTATCTGGGTGGTCCCGCGGGCCACCGTGCGCGAGATCGTCGACGCCGATCTGCTCCATCCCCCGGCCGTCGACCGCTCCTACCGCATCGTGCAGGGGTATACCGTGCGCGACAAGCTCGACCAGGCCCGCGCCCATGGCGAGGAGCACATCCCCGGCACGCCCGGCCGGAAAGCCCGGCCGCCGGCGGGGCCCAAGACCGCAATGGAGATCCCGGACGATGTTTAAGAATCCCCCGCCGCCCGATCCGCAGATCGAGGTGCCCCACTTTTCATCCGTGACCACGGCCACCGCTGATGCTGTGCTAGAGGCTGAGCGGCGCGGGGTGCAGCCGGTGCCGCACGAGCCCGCCTTCGACGTCCAGCCTACCTTGGACTTGCCCGCGCCCGGCCCCGCCCCCGCCATGCCCGCCTGGCTGACGGCCCTTGATGCCGCCGCGGCGACCGACGTCGAGCAGGCGCTCAATGGCCTCCTGCTGGCGCTGGCCGACGACGAGTTTATCCTGGGCTATCGCAACTCCGAATGGACGGGCATTGCCCCGATGCTCGAAGAAGACGTGGCCTTTAGCTCGATGTCGCAGGATGAGATCGGCCATGCCCGGCTCTTTTATAGTCTGCTGGGCGCGCGCATCGGGGTCGACATGGACCAGGTCGCCTATGGCCGGCCGCCGGCCGGCTTCCGCAATGCCCAATTTTTGGAAATGCCGCGCACCAACTGGGCGTTTACCCTGGCGCGCCAGTATCTCTACGACCAGTATGATCAACTCCGGCTCGCCGCCCTGGCCCACTCGCAGTGGGCGCCCCTGGCCGAGGTGATCGGCAAGATCCAGCGCGAGGAAAAGTACCACGCCATGCACGGCACGACCTGGATGCACCGCCTGGCCGAGAATACGCCGGACGCCCGCGCCCGCCTGGAGGCCGCCCTGCCTGGGGCCTGGAGCGCCGCGTTAGGCCTCTTTGAGCCGCTCCCCGGCGAGGCCCTGCTGATCCAGGCCGGCTACCTGCTCGGCACGGCCGCTGAGCTGCAGGCCGCCTGGCTCGACCGCGTCGGCAGCTTCCTGCGCGAGTTGGGGCTGGCCGTCCCGCCGCCGGTGACAGGTGCCCGCGGCGGCCGCCAGGGCCAGCATTCCGCAGATTTCGCCGCGCTTTGGGACGAGCTGACGATCGTCTATCGCATCGATCCCGGGGCCAAGTGGTAGACGCGAGGTACCCATGACACTGACATCCACAATTACCGAAGCCGACGTCGTCGCCGCCTTGCGCGAGATCTACGACCCGGAGATCCCCGACCTGTCGCTGGTCGACCTGGGGATTTACCGGGGCGCCCAGATTACCGCGGACGGTCTCACCGTCGAGATCACGCCGACCTTCGTCGGCTGTCCGGCCCTGGACTATATGCAGGAGCAGATCAAAGAGTATTTTGCCGAGCATTGGCCGGGCCTGCCGGTCGCGGTGAAAGTCAGCCTGGACAAGCCCTGGAC
The DNA here is from genome assembly GCA_035310405.1 of Chloroflexia bacterium. GTDB lineage: Bacteria > Chloroflexota > Chloroflexia > QHBQ01 > JAICKM01 > JAICKM01. The sequence continues at coordinate 4,881 of DATGEF010000455.1, forward strand.
CAGCGACCAGATCAGCGAAGAAGGGCGCCGCCGGCTCAAGCGCTCGGGCTTTGCTCCCCCGCCGAAGGGCAACCTGATCCGCCTGGAGCCCCTGGTCGAGTGCCCCTATTGTAACTCCCGCAATACCATGCTGGAGAACGTCTTCGGGCCGACCCTTTGCCGGGCGATCTACTATTGCAAAAACTGCCGCCAGCCCTTCGAGCAGTTCAAAGCGATCTAACGCGGGGTGGGGGATCAGGGGCGGGGGTTGGCTAGACAGCACGCGATCACGGTCGTGGCGGCCATTATCCAGCAGGATGATGGCCGCCTTTTGCTGGTGCAGCGGCCGGATCAGGCCGAGATGGGCGGGCTTTGGGAATTCCCCGGCGGTAAAATCGAGCCCGGCGAAACCCCGCAAGCCGCCCTGGCCCGCGAGCTCGCCGAAGAGCTGGGCGTGGTCGCCGCCGTCGACGACCTCTACCACACCACCGATCACCAGTACTCGACCGGCTTGCAGGTGCATCTCCTGTTTTACCGCTGCCGCATTTTGGAGGGCACCCCGCAGCTTCTCTGGGGCCAGGCCTTGCGCTGGGTCACCCCGGCCGATCTGCCGCGGTATCGCTATCCCGCAGCCGACATGGATGTCGTCGCGCGACTGTCTCTCGCGTGCGAGGATTCGGCTCTTGAGGGGTAGTCTAACTCCGTCTCTGGGCTGATCCCAATGTTGGCCACTAACCGGATAATAGGGAGGCAATTCAAATACTTCTTTTCTTCGTGTCTCTTCGTGTTCCTTCGTGGATGAATCTTAGGCCCCCTGCCGTAGCTGCTCTGGTG